>NZ_CDRTCT010000001.1:0-269196 GCF_977054455.1 Parabacteroides sp.
GTAGATAGGCTACAGGTGTAAGGGCAGCAATGTCGAAGCCGAGTAGTACTAATCGCCCGAGACTTTCTTATCGACAGGAAGGATTGATATATTTGTAGGGCGTCGGAAGGACGCCGGCTCGAATCAAAAAGGGTTACAAGACTGCTGGAGTTGTCCAGTCAAACATCTTAAAGTAACAGATCAATAGATCTATAAGGTATTAAGGTGGTTATAGCGTTGGGGATCCACCTCTTCCCATTCCGAACAGAGAAGTTAAGCCCAACCGCGTCGATGGTACTGCGTAAAAGTGGGAGAGTAGATAGCCGCCGTTTTAGAAAGAGAGAGCGAAAGCTTGACAAGAAAGCCGATTCAGTTTTGAGTCGGCTTTTTTTATTTGAAGATATCTGAGAAAGTACATATCTAATTTTTTATCCTGTATAATCTGAATTTATATTTCTTATTTACGAAATAATGGAATATTTTAGTTGGGTAATCAAATGTCTCTGATAAATAATAACGCTTTAGTGATACAATTATCAAATAAGATATTTATCTTCGCTATTCAAATCTAAATGTAGAAAACATCTGAAATGAAGAGAAGAACGTTTCTTAAATCATCACTATTAATGACTTCCGGATTAGGTTTTGATACTTATGCGAAAGAAGAAGCCGGAGAGGAGAGTGTACAGGTTAAAAAGCCGCATGTCATTCTGATCATGACTGACCAGCATCGTGGAGATGCGCTTGGCTGTATGGGAAATTCTGCTATCATATCTCCTAATCTCGATCGTTTGGCTAAAGAGGGAACTTTGTTTGTAAAGGGATATTCTGCTTCTCCAAGCAGTACGCCTGCACGTGCCGGACTTTTGACCGGGATGTCACCTTGGCATCATGGTATGCTGGGATATGGCCAAGTTGCGGAAAAGTACACGTACGAGATGCCGCAAATGTTGCGTAATCTCGGTTATTATACATTTGGTGTCGGAAAAATGCACTGGTTTCCCCAGAAGGCTCTTCATGGTTTCCATGCTACATTGATCGATGAGAGCGGACGTGTCGAATCGAAAGATTTTATTAGTGATTATCGGGAATGGTTCCAGCTTCATGCGCCGGGTGAGAATCCGGATTTGACAGGTATCGGTTGGAATGCCCATGGGGCCGGTATCTATAAATTACCGGAGAATTTGCATCCGACGGCCTGGACCGGTCAGACCGCTTGCGAATTGATTCGGAATTATAATTGTGATAAACCTCTTTTCCTGAAAGTCTCATTTGCTCGTCCCCATAGTCCTTATGATCCTCCCAAACGCTATCTGGATATGTATAAGGATGTTGATATACCCAAGCCGTCTGTCGGTGATTGGTGTGGTAAGTATGCAGAACGTTTGGATCCCGAAAAAGCGGCCCCCACCGCTCCCTTCGGTAATTTCGGCGATGAATATGCCGTTAATTCCCGTAGGCATTATTATGCGAATATTACTTTTATCGATGACCAGATCGGAGAGGTTATTGCAGCATTGAAGGAAAAGGGGATGTATGACAATGCGATAATTTGTTTCACGGCCGATCATGGAGATATGTTAGGCGATCATTATCATTGGCGAAAGACATATCCATATGAAGGTTCAACTCATATCCCTTATATCGTGAAATGGCCTGCCGGAATGTCCAAAACGGTTCCTTCGGGAGCAAAGATCGAACAGCCGGTCGAACTTCGTGATTTTTTGCCTACCTTTATCGAGTTGGCAGGTGGAGCCGTTCCTCCCGATATGGATGGCAAATCGTTGTTGAAACTGGTCCAAGGCCGGGAAAATGAGTGGCGTAAATATTTGGATATGGAGCATGCCACTTGCTATAGCCCGGATAATTACTGGTGCGCATTGACAGATGGTAAAATTAAATATGTCTGGAATTTCCATACCGGAAAAGAAGAATTGTTCGATCTCCGGAAAGATCCGAAAGAATTGGTGGAATGTTCCGGTAAGCCGGCTTATGCTACCCGGCTTAAGGAAATGCGCCAGGCAATGATCGATCATCTGGTGGAGCGCGGCGAAACTTTCGTAAAAGACGGAAAGCTGGTCGTACGGGAGACAACAATGCTGTATAGTCCTAATTATCCTCAAACAAAATGATTCGTATAAATTCTTTAAACTATGTATGCTATGATAAGAAAATGGAAGCTCCTGCTTGTTGGAGTGAGTTGTGTAATGGGGACAGCTATGGCCCAAAATAATCCTATTTTGCTGTTCCCTAAAGGTGCGCCGGGCGAAACAACCAAGTTGATCGAAAAGGCTGATAGTGATGGTGGAAAGACCGGAGGCGAGACGGTCCTTCGCATCACGAATGTAAGTGAACCGACAATTACTGTTTACCCGGCTCCCGATGAAGTGGCAACAGGTGCCGCCGTTGTGGTTTGTCCGGGTGGTGGTTATAATATTCTGGCTTATGACTTGGAAGGCGATGAAGTCTGTGAATGGTTGAATAATTTGGGGGTTACTGCCGTTTTATTGAAATACCGGGTTCCCCGTCGCGAGGGCCGTGCGAAACATGAAGCTCCTTTGCAGGACGTGCAACGTGCGATCGGATATGTCCGGGCCCATGCGGAAGAAATGAACCTGGACCCTCAGCGGATCGGAGTAATGGGATTCTCTGCCGGCGGACATCTTTCGGCGATGGCAAGCAACAATTTCGATAAACGTACTTATCCGGCCGTGGATGCAGCAGACAAAGTGAGTTGCCGTCCGGATTTCTGCCTGTTGGTCTATCCTGCCTATCTGGATGGTGAAAACTTCCAGTTGGCTCCGGAGGTAAAAGTATCTTCAGCCACTCCTCCTACAATGATGATTCAGGCCGAAGACGATAAATCATATATCAACAGTAGCCTTTTCTACTATTATGCCTTGAAAGAAGCCGGTGTGCCCGCATGGATGCATCTATACAGTAAAGGTGGTCATGGCTACGGCCTGAGAGATACGGGAGCAGCCGTAAATGAATGGCCTGACAGGGCTGAAGACTGGTTCCGTGAGATCGGTGTGATAGAATAAAAAAACTAAATAGAGTACAAAGATTCCCGATTTTTCGTATCTTTGTACTCACAAATCATGGGGATGACCGGTTTTGACAGCGGGTAGAAGTGGTTTGTAAGCATGTAGTGCGTGGTCGGCTTGCACTTAAATCTCAGACGGCGAACAATTAACTGGCGAAAACAATTACGCTCTCGCTGCTTAATCGAAGTATAGTAGATTCAAGCTTAATCCCTGCAAAAGTTGCGGGGACGTGACATCACCCGGATGCTGTGGCTCCGAAGCGTTCCGATCAGGTGGTGCAGCAATATCGGAGATAGTTTGAAGTAAGCCTCGGACTTCAGGCGAAACTTTAGAGGATAAGGTTCAAGTGGGTGGCTTCGGTCTTGCTTGTACCCGACAATCGAAGGCGAAGATAAACATGTAGAAAGCAGATTAGTTCCTCGTTTGGACGAGAGTTCGAATCTCTCCATCTCCACAAAAAAGGCTGACAGTTCCGATTGTCAGCCTTTTTTATTGTATGTATTTGTCTATCTTCTGAATCGAATTGTTGCTACTTTGTCACTCGGAAAGTTCTTTTCGTAAGTAGACCATATCCACTAATTGCTTGCCATCTTCGTACATCGGATGATCATAATTGTCGGTAAAGAAATTCTTGATACGATGCGAGTATCTGAATCCGTTCTGTTCGTAGAAAGGGACGGTCAGCGTACTTTCACCTGTACCGACAAGCAGGGTGTCGTATTTCCCTGCATAATGTTCGGAGATAAACCGGATCAATCTTTTGCCATATCCCAGCTTCTGATATTGTGGAACGGTTGCAATATTTTTGAGTTCGACCGTTTTGTCACCTTTATCCGTGACGACACAAATAGCTCTTAGGATATTCCGGTCGTACAACGCAAACATTTCTCCCCGTTCGAGATAGAGGTCTATCATCGATTCCTGTTCATCGGCCAACAACAGGAGATCGAGGAAACGTTTCTTATGGCGAAGGATTTGCCGAATTTCAAGGGAGTCGTCCGAAACTTGCACGGTATCGATTAATTCGTCTTTTAGCATTTCTGATTCATCTGGACTAATTGCAGACCCATCTATTTTCTGTTGCATGGATTTCTAATAACAATGGATTTCTACTTATGGAAAAACTCTTGAAGCAGATGCCGGATAGCGGCTATCGTTCTTGTCGGATACGGGTTGATAGCATCTTACCGGTAAGATAAAGAACAGTATTCAAACAGGGCTGGTGCCTTTTCGTCCCCTTCATGATAAAGTCCCGGACGCGCCACCCGGTCCCAGCGAATAAGGGAACGTATGGCTTCTTCCGATAGACCGTGATTCACCGGAGTCCATTTCTTACCGTCTTTGCTCCAGGCGAATCGATAGGGGAGTCCTTCTTTCACTTGCATGCGCAGATGCAATGCCGCGCTGGGAAGTGGCAGATCGGCCAGTTGTTGCTCCTTCCCCTCACGGACGAGTTTTATCTGTAGCCGGTCGCCGACACAACCGTAAGCGAGATAGTAGCTGTTGTCGCCATAAAGCGTGATCCCTTTCCAGCTACCGTTCCGATTGGTGATGCCGGCATCCAATGTATAGCCCGAAGATGCCGGACGAAGGCAAAGCGCCTCTCCGGTCTTGCATTCCGGCTTGGGAGAACCGCTCAAACGCAATTTGCCCGCTTCGATTTTAGCCTGGACATTCGAGTACGGATAATTCCAGCTCCATTCCGGACGCAGGTCCGAACCGGCAAAATTATCGAAGAAACCGGTTACCGGCTCTTGCACGCAGTCGGCAAAAGGCATCGGTTGTGCCAGGCGGGCATATTCACCGGTGACAAAATAAGGCCAGTTGTCCTCTCCGAAACGCAACTCCTGGAGATGAGGTTGACGCCCTAAAAAGAAATCGCTGCCTTCCGCATAGGCGTGACATAGATAAAACATACGTCCGTCAGGCGTCGTCGTCAGCGTACCGTGACCGATAGATTGTATCTCGTCGCTTCCGTGCAGGATCGGGTTTCCTTCATACTTTTCATAAGGCCCTTCGAGCTTCTTCGAGCGGGCGACAGCTACGGCATAATCGCTATCGGGACCGCAACAACCGTTGACTGCATAGATCAGATAGTAGTAACCGTTCTTTTTGAACCAGTGCTGTCCTTCCATCCCTGCACGTTCGTCGTCGCGGAGCAGGCTGAACGGTTTGCCGGCCAGCTTCAATCCGTCCGGAGTCAGTTTGCCGGCGAGGAGTTCGATCGGCCGGTTGTCCAACCCGTAGGCTTTCCAACTGATGTATAAATCACCCTTGTCTTCGAGGATAAAGGCATCGATCGCTTCCGTCCCGAATTCGACTACCGGTCCGTGATCTTTGAATTTGCCAGTCGGAGAGTCGGAGGTAGCTACTCCGATGTAGGAAGTATTGTTCGATTTCTTCCGCGCGGTATAGTACACATAAACCTTTCCGTTATGATAATACCATTCGGGAGCCCAGAACGACGACTTGGTCCATTCCGGTTGCTGCTCGAATACATGTCCGGTTTGTTTCCAGTTGACCAGGTCTTTAGAGATGAATACCGGATAGTAAGGAGCCCATTCGGAGGAAGTCCCCGTTGCATAATAAGTATCGTCGATCCGCAGGATGGACGGGTCGGCGACATCCCCGTGAATAACGGGATTGGTGAAATAGGTCTGTTTCTGGGCCATACTTGCGCCGGAATACAGGACGGAACCTAACAAGGCGATGATGAGTCTGTTCATGGTTTGTTAAAACACTAATTATTAATTGGTCTAAAATTGATGGTTACAAATCTACAGGATAAAACGGAGCTGTCCAAAAAAATCCTTTACTTTTGCCGGATAAAACGTTTTGATTCGGAAAAAGCATGGACAAACTTCACTATTTTGCAGATTCTATTTCTCTTCTCTCTCTGCCGGAAAAGTTTACCTATCCGTTCCATTATACTCCGCATCCCCTTTGTGTGGCGGCGGCGGGCGAGGTCGGGCGCTATTTGGAGGCAAAAGGAGAATGGCAGGAGGAATTGCGGAAGGGGAAGATGTTCGGCGTTTTGATCGTCCGTACAGGAGAGGGGGAGGTCGGCTATCTGGTAGCCTTCTCCGGTATCCTGGCAGGAAAGAACCGGCACGCTTATTTTGTGCCTCCGGTCTATGACGTACAAGAACCGGACGGCTTTTTCAGGATCGAAGAAGAGCGGATATCGGGAATCAGCAGGCGGATCGAGGAGTTGCAGGAAGATGCGCGATATAAAGATTGCAAGCGACGGTTGGCCGACGAGACGATCTTTGCCGAACAGGTTTTGGATGAGACGCGGGATCGGATGAAAGCGGCCAAGGAAGAACGTGACCGCCTTCGTTCGGCCGTCACGCGGGTAGATCCGGAACAATTGATCCGCGAAAGCCAGTTTCAAAAAGCGGAACTGAAACGGCAGAAACAATATTGGAAAGACCGCCTTGCCTCCCTCCAAGCGGAAGTAGAGGTGTTCGAGACGGAAATCGAACGCCTCAAAGCGGAACGCAAGACCCGCTCGGCTGCTCTTCAACAATGGCTTTTCAAACAATTCCGTATGCTGAACGCCCGTGGAGAGGAGCGGGATTTGTGCGACCTGTTTAAGGATACCGTCCAAAAGACGCCTCCGGCAGGTGCAGGCGAGTGTGCGGCTCCCAAGCTCCTGCAATATGCTTACCGGAACGATTGGCAACCTCTGGCTATGGCTGAATTCTGGTGGGGAGATTCTCCGAAAAACGAGATCCGCCGTCATGGATATTATTATCCGGCCTGCAAGGGGAAATGCGGACCGATCCTGAAGCACATGCTGCAAGGCCTGCACGTCGAGGAAAACCCGTTGGAAACGGATTTGCACCGGGATACGGAGTTGGAAATCGTGTATGAAGACGAATGGCTGTCGGTGGTGAACAAACCGGCCGGCATGTTGTCGGTTCCCGGAAAATCGGATATCGATTCCGTCTACGGACGGGTGCGACGGATGTATCCCGAAGCGACCGGGCCGATGATCGTGCACCGCCTTGACATGGCGACCTCCGGCCTGATACTTATCGCCAAGACGAAAGAAGTGCACCAGAACTTGCAGGCGCAGTTCAAGAACCGGACGGTGTGCAAACGGTATGTCGCTTGGTTGGATGGCATTGTGGAG
This sequence comes from Parabacteroides sp., assembly GCF_977054455.1. Taxonomy (NCBI): domain Bacteria; kingdom Pseudomonadati; phylum Bacteroidota; class Bacteroidia; order Bacteroidales; family Tannerellaceae; genus Parabacteroides; species Parabacteroides sp. The sequence continues at coordinate 7,165 of NZ_CDRTCT010000001.1, forward strand.
GAAAAAGAAGGCCATATCGAACTCCCTCTCCGCCCGGACCCGGAAGACCGGCCGCGGCAGGTGGTCGATGCGGTTCGCGGGAAACCTGCCGTGACTGATTATACCGTGTTGTATTGTGATTCGGGGCGTACTTTTATTTCTTTCATACCGAGAACCGGGCGCACACATCAGTTGCGTGTCCATTCGGCCCATCCGCTTGGCTTGAATGCCCCGATAGTAGGGGATGAGTTGTATGGCAAGCAAGCAGGCCGCTTGTATCTGCATGCCGAATACTTGGGGTTTACGCACCCTGTCTCCGGAGTGTATATGGAAATAGAAAAGGAGTCCGGCTTTGATGATCTTTTATAGTTGTGCCACGGTTTTTTCATGCCCTTGGCACTGTTGTTCCCTCGGCATGAAACGATTGTGCCATACCGAGGAAACGGCAGTTTCATGCTATGGAAACGGTTGTGCCATGCCTATGGTATAGCGGTTGTCATTCGATATAGATCATTTTCTTCGTCATCCCTCCGTCGATCGTTATGTTCTCGCCGTTTATAAAGTCGTTTTCCTCTTGGCAGATGAACAGGCACATACGGGCGATGTCGTCCGGTTTGCCTACTCGTCCCGATGGATGTTGGGAGTGGTCTTCCGGGCGAAGTTGTTCGTAGTCGTGCGTCTCGATCCAGCCCGGCGAAATCGAGTTGACCGTGATATGCCACTGGGCAAGCGAGAGTGCAAGGGCGTGCGTCAGCGAATAGATGCCGCCTTTGGATGCCGCATACCCTTCGCTGCCGGGTTCGCTCATCAGATAGCGGGTGGAACAGATATTGACGATCCGGCCGAACGGATTGGGTGACTCCAGTGATTGGCGGTGGATGGCCAACCTGCGGGAAGTGATGAAAACCGGACGCAAGTTCACAGATAATATCCGGTCGAAATCTTCCACGCCGGTCTCCGTGATCGGGGAGAAACGGCTGATTCCCGCATTGTTGATCACGATATCGATATCGCCCCATTCCTTGAAAATCTGCTGCATGCAGTTCTCAAGCGCTTCTCGGTCACTTACGTCGACATGGAAAAAAGAGGTTCCGGTCTGCAACGCCGTCTCTTTTCCCGCCGTTTCGTTACGGTCGCAGAACGCCACGCGGTGTCCGGCGGAACGGAAAGCTTTTACGATCGCTTTGCCTATGCCTTCCGCACCTCCTGTCACAAAGACTCTCCTGGTTTTGCGGATAACGGCCGCTTTCCTGCCACCGTATGGGCGGTTCGCCGACCGGCCTTCCATTTTACCGGAAGACTTGCGGGATTGATATTCTTCGTATTTCTTTTCCAGATAGTTGTCTGCCATGATCTTGTCGCTTTTTAATAGGATGGCAAAAGTAATCATAATTGGAAGCATTTGCAACGGTTGCCGGTAAACGATATGCGGTCGGAATCGGTTTATATATATATTATAAAGGTCAATAGGTATGAAAATAGCAATTACCGGAGCAAGCGGATATATAGGCGGTCATCTCACCCGTTTTTTCGAAGAGAAGGGCTACGAAGTTGTCCCTTTGGGAAGAGATTTGTTCAAAGAACTGAACTTCGATGCGCTTTGCCGGAGCGTGGAAGGGGCTCATGTGGTCATTAATCTTGCCGGTGCTCCGATCAACAAACGGTGGACCGAAGCGTATAAGCAGGAATTGTATGACAGCCGTATTCCGGTCACCCGCCGGTTGGTGGCGGCTATTGGTCAAATGACCGTCTTGCCCGAATTGTTTATATCCGTTTCTGCCGTGGGGTATTATCCGGCTTCCGGCGAGTATGACGAGTATAACGGAAAACAAGGTGATGACTTTCTGGCCCGCTTGTGTGCCGACTGGGAAAGGGAGGCCCGTCGGTGCCCGCCGGAAACGCGCCTGGTCATAACCCGGTTCGGGATCGTCCTTTCAAGGGATGGCGGGGCTTTGAAAGAGATGCTTCGTTTGCAACATCTTACGCGGACCGGCGCGGTGATCGGCCGTGGCGAGCAACGGTATCCGTGGATCAGCATGTATGATTTGTGCCGTTCTTTTGAGTTTATCATAAGGAACAGGCAGATTGGGGATGTGGTCAATCTGGTTTCTCCCCAAAGTATCACTCAAAAACAATTGGCGCATGTGCTTGCAAGGGCTGATGGAATCTGTTGGACCATGCGCTTGCCCGAATTCTTGTTCCGGCTGATGTATGGGGAAGGGGCTTCGTTTCTGACAAAGGGACAAAATGTCCGTCCCGCCAAACTATTGGAATCCGGCTTTACATACCTCTGCCCGACGATCGAGAAGCTGATGGACGTAACAGACCATCATACGGTGGCGGAACTGGATGTCAGACGATATATGGGGCGCTGGTACGAAATAGCCCGTTACGAGAATCATTTTGAAAAGGGCATGACAGAAGCCACGGCTACCTATACCTTATTGCCGGATGGAAAGATACGGGTTGAAAACGAGGGTGTGAAAGACGGGGTTCACCGTAAAGCGATTGGGCGTGCGAAGCAACCGGACCCGCAAAATAATCCGGGTAAGTTGAAGGTCGCTTTCTTTTTATGGTTTTACGCCGATTATTACATTTTCGAACTGGATGAGGCCTATCGTTATGTGGTGGTAGGAAGCAGTTCGGACAAATATCTCTGGATTCTAAGCCGCGAAAAAACATTACCCGATGCTGTGCTCGAAAACCTGCTCGACAAGATTAGGAGGCGGGGATATGATGTTACGAAGTTGCTCTTTTAAATTTTCTGACGGGACAAAGATAGGGCAATAAAAAATACAAGAACCCCTCCAAAAAAGGTTGATATCCATAGCTTGTTAATATTCAGGCTATTGCTGAATATCTTGTTTCTTAAAAAATATTACCCTTGCAGGAAATTTGAAATTTATAGGGTATAAAATCAAATTTCATGCGCTGCTGTTTCGGTTTGGACCAACGGGTATTTGGGAAAATCGTACAATAAGTAAGGAATAACAATATGTTTGCTTTAAGCAAAATGGAATCGGTAAATGATAATTTATAGGGATGATTATATCGACAATATAAACCACACCGATCATAAAAAGATCGTTCCTTTTCAAGTGTACTCATAAATCTAAATATTTTCTTCTTTGTTTCTTTGTTTATTAAAATTTAAGGCCTATTTTTGCCCCTGCACACCTGCATAGCGTTGCGGGTTCCTGCATTTTATTGATTACGAGAAGCGTTAAAAAGATATTATCCTGTTTGTGAAATCTCGACAATTTCATTCGTACCGGATAATAGACAACTAAACGCTCGCGTACCTTTTCTTGTTATATCTATCCGTATGTTTTTGCATACGCTTATATACAAGTTTAAAAGGGCGCGGGGGTGTTGTTTATATTGGTACGAAGGGCAGTCGAGAGCCTCACAAATAGATATATCAACAGTTCCTGCGCCTCTTTTTATTTGTATAACCTCCACTCCGGGAATTGATGGAACCCAAATTTGTATTGCCGATGAAATAAAGAAGAAACCAAAGCGAGAAGAAACCCGTTTACGTGTAATCCCATAAATTACACATTAAACGAGTATAGGGAATTTATTATTTCAATACTTACAATTTAATTTTATTTTCATGAAAAAGATATTACTAATGTTGTTTGCCGTCCTTATGGCGGTGACGAATGTAGGGTGGATACAAGCGGCTGATACTAATCCGGAGATTTTCACCGATTTGGATGCTGCCGTTACCAATAAGCCTATTGTGTTTAATGTAGGTACGGCAAAAGGAACATCGAAAGCAACTAATGTCCGTGTGAAAATTAGCTTGACAGACTCGAATCCTGCCGAACTAAGTGCTCTGGGACTGAAGTATTTCCAGGATGGCAAATGGAATACTTGGATAGCTGAAAAAGGTGAGTATCTGTTTGGACCGCAAGCCGGTTTTCCTCTTAGTGATTTAGTGTCTCCTATTTTGATGACACCGACGGTTGCAGGTACATATAATTGCAAGTTGGAGGTTGTGGATTTAAAGCAAAGCAATGCCGTTTTAGCAACCAGAACATTTTCTGTTGTTGTAGGGGAGGGTACGGATCTTATTACTAAATCCGATACGGTTTATTCAACTCCTAATGCTTATGCACAATCTCATAGTGGTTATTATGCCGGACTTCTTTTGGAAACAAAAGCGTTGACAGGTACTAATGCCGGTAAATATGCTACATTGGTGTATGCAGGAGGACTTCCTGTAACCGTTTCCGCATCGGAGACTAAAACTAAGATCGCGTTAACGAATGAAGGTGAAGGCGAAGCGATGGTTTTAGACCCTGTGAAAACGAATATCGGGTTGTACGGCGGAATGAAGAATGCCATAGTTGACAACTCTACTATTGTCATGACGGGCGGCACTCTTGCTGATTTGTTTGGAGGCGGATATGGTGAAGGCAATAAGACTACCGGAACTCCGGCTGATGTAAAAGGAAAAACATCGATTATAATTACAGGTGGTACTGTCAGCAATCTTTTAGAAGGCGGTGGTAAATTCTATGCAAAGTCAAATGAAGTAGAAATCAATATCTCTGGTGAAAATACAAAGATCGCAAATCTTTATGCTGGCGGTTATGATGCCGGATTGACATCGAATACATTGGAAACACCGTTGGCTGAATCGGTGAATGGCGTACAAACTGTTAAGTTGACTATGACAGGCGGCGAGATAACCGAAGGTATCGGCTGCGGGGGTGGCCAGGGTTATACACGTACCGGGATAAGTACTGTCACTTTGAAGGATACCAAAATTGCCTCTTTCTACGGTGTTCTTGCAAATGGACGTGCAGATCAGATTGAGGCAACACTTACCAATTGCACATTTGCCAAAAAGGGATCATATTATGAGTTTGCTTCTGTAAACAGAGGAACGGTCAAAGATATTACTTGTACGTTTGATGGTTGTACATTTAATGATTTGGGGCAAATCAATGCTTGTCTCGGACCGGTAAACGGTTGGGCGGATTCTGATACGAATGGAAAGATTATTCCGTGTGTTACCGGAAAGGCTACTTTTAAGTTTGTGAATTCAAAAACAGACAATCCTGTCATGCAGATTGGGCAAGGTTTAGAAAGTGCCGATATCGAACTAATCGGGGCTAAGGCAAAACTTGCAACATTCAAAAAGAATGTTTCCACTATTATTTCCGAATTTGGAATAGAAAAAGGCAAGACCTGGACTTTCGACAACGACAAACCACTGTCGATCGGTGAAGGTATTACATTAAGCGGCGAGGGCACGATTAACGGCCATATCGCATTGGCTGGTGAAAACGTTACTCTGAAAGGCTTGACTATCAATGCAACTTCTATCGGAACAGATGGTCCGCAAAAAACTGTTATCCTCGGTACTTGTGATAAGGTGACGATTCAGGATTGTAAATTGAATGGTATCGTACCGGAAGCCGATAAGAGCAAATATGTTGCTAACGGTATCGACCTTACTACAAAATCAGCATCTGCATCCTATACGATTACCGGCAATACAATAACCGGTTGTAACGGCCTTGTGGATAATTGGACTGCAATCAATCTTATTGTTCAGGATGCACAATCATCAACAATTGACAATGCTGCAATTGCCCTGGAAAATACATACGACGACCGGAGTTTCGGTTATGTCCGTATGACTGCCAATGATGCATGGTCGTATGCTTATATTAAAGGAGCAGATAACCATAAAGCGGCTAATGCTTTCTATTGCATGAAGACAAATGGTGGCACTATCATTGCTCCGGATGCAACATGCGATGATATTTTGAAAGAACTGAATGGTGAACCTTTCGCAATTAACGGTTCTGTTTCGGCAACCTGCAAAGACGGTTATATTACTACTAATTCGGCGGATGCATCCAAGATGCTGGCTGAAGGCAAGGCGGTTAAATTGTTGACTTATAATGCCGAGGGTGCAGAAGGAGAGAAATTTGCATTTAGTGAAATCAATGTTGCCCCGTTAATCACAAATCTGCCGGATAGTGTGGCTTTTGCTTCTACTCCGGTCAAATTGGCTTTTAATACAAAGAATGTGGAAGTAACAGCAACAGAGGGAAGTGATTTCGTTTCATTGAGTAATGATGGTGTTCTCTCATTCCTGAATCCTGGCGAAGTTGTATTGACGCTGAAAGTGAAAAAAGATTCGAATAATGATGGTAAGATTGACAGTAGTGATAATGGATATGAAGATGGCCTTACTAACACCCAGAAACTGAAGATCACGAAACGCGCTTTGATCCTGACGGCTGGTATTGTTCCGGACTATGGTGAGGGTAATAATGGCGATTCAATCGTTTATAATGCTAAAGATGATGTAACTTTGAAATGGGCTGACAATATTGCTGTTTCCGGATTGCCTTGGGAAGCTGTTGCTTCTGGATATTTCAAAGCTGATCTCCCGACAGGAAAACGTGCAAATAAGAATGTGGGAGACAAAGTTCCGGTTGAGATAACAAATGAAGACTTGAACGCTTTGTTAAACGCGGATTCAGCCAAACGTTATACCTTGGCTCCGATCACATTCGTAACTGCTAAAGTGGTAAAGGCAAAGGCTACAGTAACAGCAGATAATGTAACAGATTATACATTCGGTTCAGAACTTCCAACCTTTACAGCACAAACTAAAAATTTAAAAGATGGAGATCAACTTGACGGAACTTTAAAGTTCATCTGTTCCGCTACCCCTGATTCATTGGTGAAAGAGGGCGGTTATGATATTATGCCTTACGGCTTGACTTCCGATAATTATGCAATTACATTTGAAAAGGGTACATTAACCGTTAAGGCTACTAATCCTAAGATTGAAATTGTAGATGCAAAGGTTACAGGAAATGCTGAAGCTAAAACAATTACAGTACGGGCTAAATTAGTACATGCCGGTGGTTTAGAGACCGCAACTGTAACAGCTAAGGATGCCGAATCTGAAGTCGCTCTTGCATCTAATGATGCTATTACTCCGGATACGAACGGTATTTATAAATTTGAGGTATCTGACGCTGCTGCAAAAAAACATACGATTACCTTTACGGCAACAACAGCTGAACAATCCAACAATACAGGAACAGCCTCAATCGATGTAACTGTAGAAGCCGGTACTCCGCAGAACCTGAAGTTCGACGACAAGGTCCTTTCTTCAATCGTTTATGGCGACAGCTTGGCTTTGGTTGTATCGAGTGATCAAGCGGCTGCAAAGGGCGACTATACCTTTAAGGTTACGTCTGGTGCAACGATCAGCAATACGAACGTCTTGAAACCGACGGCAGCAGGTGATGTTGTCGTAACTGTTTCCCGCACCGCAGATGAAAACTATTCTTCTGCTACTGTAACGAAGACAATCAAAGTAACTCCGAGACCGCTTAAAGCTGAGGTTGCTGCTTTCGCACCGAAAACGTACGATGGCGATACAAAGGTAAAGACTATGCCTTCAATCACTTTGTCAAGTGACTATAAGGTAATAGGCAGCGATGCCGTTAGTATTGCAGCAGGTGCTACCGCCACTTATGCAAGCAAGAATGTCGGTATACATGCGATCTCTCTTTCTGCATTGACTTTGACAGGTGCACAAGCTGCCAATTACACTTTGATACAGCCAACCGGCCTGAAAGGTGAAATCATAAAGAAAGATGCAACTGTAAAAGTTGACGACGTCACACGTATGTACAACCAACGTTATACGAAGTATTCTTTCACTGCCGAAGGTCTTGTTGAAGGTGAATCTTTGTCTTCTGTTTATACCGGCAAGTTGGATGTTACCGAAAACGAAAAAGAAGGTACATTGACGTTGAAGATTGATGGCAACTTATGCCGGAATTACAATCTGACAGCCCAGAATGGTACTCTGACTATTACAAAAGGGACTCCGGTAGTGGTGGCTTATAAAGTAGTTGATCAGCCTAAATATTTGGTTGTCGATTCTGCCGGACATCAGAACTTGACTGTTTCAGAAACACTGGTAAACGGCTATTTCCAAGTAACAGGAGATGATGGTAGTGTTACAAATAGTGTAAATGCCATTCCTACTTCTTCACTAAAAGTAACCAATGCTTTGTTAGGAACAAAAGCAGGTGATGATTGGGCAGGCTGGAATAGTGAAAAGGCAACGGTAATCGAATATGCTGCAAGTACAGCTACTATTACTAATGTAAATGGTTATACTTATTCATCTACTGATCTAAATCGTTTATCTGTTGAAGGAACTGATTTGACCGCAAATGGCGTTGGTAAAGTTGCTATTATTGCAACAAGTGCATCTGGCGATGTCAAAGTCAAACTGTATGACGTAACTCCGAAGAAAGTTACCTATACAGCTGACATGAGCAAGACGTATGACGGCTTAACTCTGGCTACAGGTTCGGTAACTTTAGCAGGTGTAAATGGCAATGATAATGTCGTTTTGGATATGGAAGGGGTAACATTCAACTATGCCACTCCTGCAGCTGGAGAAAAGACGATCAATCCTTCCCAGGCTCCTATCCTGACGGGTGCAGATGCAAATAACTATAATTTGGCTTCTGGCGTTACAGGCGAGATTGCCAAGAAAGCAATTACAGTGTCAGCACCGATCAGTGCATACTATACAGGCCAGACAAATATGGCTTTGGATGAATTCACATCTGAAGGTATATTGAGTAATGACATTGTAAGCCTGAATGTGACATTGGATAATGCAGAGGTCGGTCCGCGTAAGTTTACATTAGGGAGCTTGGCAGGAGATAATGCTGCTAACTATACATTGTCTACAACGGATGCTTTGGAGGGAACAATCCTGAAACCGACTATCGTGGTGACTGTTCCTGAAACAGCCTCTTCTCCAACTGATGCTAAAAAACAATTGACTTATACGATTCGTGAAACCGGCAAACCTGTTTCCGGTTCCGTATTTAGCAATGCCGTACAGGTTGTTTCTTTGGGTAATGATGTTTATCAGGTAAGTACAAAAGAAGAAAATCCGAACTTCTCTTTGATTTATACAAAGAACCTGATCGGCTTCAAAGCCGAACCCAATTCCGGCGGTGGCGGTTCGACAACCGTATCTGTCAGCAGTGTGTCTTTGGATAAGACCGAACTGACGCTTCCGCGTTTGGATTCTTATACGTTGCTTGCTACTGTTGGCCCGTCCGACGCTTCTGATAAGAGCGTGACCTGGAAGAGCAGCGACGAAAGCATCGCTACGGTAGATGCAAACGGTAAGGTAACGGCTGTTAAGGTCGGCAAGGCTACGATCACGGTTACGACTGTCGATGGCGGCAAGACTGCTACCTGCGAAGTGACAGTCGATTTCGCTACCGGACTGGAAGAGGCTATCGCCAATACTGTCGTTTACGGCAGAAACAAGCATATCCATATCCGGCCTGTAGCACCGGTACGGGTTGCCGTTGTTAATCTGACAGGCGTTGTTGTCTATCAGGCAACGATCAGTTCTACGGCGCAAATACCTGTTAATCCTGGTATCTATCTGGTGAAATTAGGAACAGGAAGCGAGGCTGTCGTGACGAAAATTAGTGTACGATAGTTTGTAATTTTCTTAATAAATAATCTTTACTTCTAAAAGAAAAGATTAATAGTGAGTTTAGGAAGAGGGGGGCCGTGAAGGTTCCCCTTTTTGTGTTTGTACGTTTGTTTCATAACCTTTATCCCCCAATTAAGATCTAAAGTTTCGCACCCTCCTAAAACAGCCTTGAAGCGAGACTTTCATTGATGCATACACTTCCAAGAAGTTTATACCCTTTAACTTTTTCTGTCTGAAAAAGTTGAGAGGAATAATACTTTTTTTCGTATGTTTGCAATCATATCATTTAAAAAAGAAATAAATGAGTCCAAAATTCTTATGTGAGGATGGATATATCTTTAAAATATATTCCAATGAGGAAGAAAGAGTGCATATCCATGTTGTGAAAGCTGAGCGAGAAGTAAAGTTTTGGCTTGAACCGGTGATCGAATTGGCTGAAAATTTCGGTTTTAATAGTAAAGAAATAAAAGTAATAACTAAAATGATAGATAAATATGGAGACGAATTTAGACAACAATATAAACAATACATCGGTAAGCGTGTTGATGATTAACTCACAAGGCATGATGCTTTCAGTGTTAGGACAGGATTATTTTGTATCGTATAATCGTGTACCGTGGTTGAAAGATGCCCGTGTAAGCAGTGTGCTGAATGTTCGTATGAGTGGTTTGCGGGCTATCGAATGGCCGGAACTTGATGTTGACCTTGAAATAGAAAGTTTGAAACATCCGGAACGTTTTCCGTTAGTAATGAAGCGTAATCCAATGGAGTTGTTGATGTAGATATGTTTGTAAGTTTGCAAACGTTTTGTCTTATACGGATTTGCAAAAGATCGCCCCGCTGGATATACTCCGCTATGCCTCTACAAACCCGCCATCTCCCGCCAGATATTCTGTGACTATAGCCCTATATAATAAGCAGGCTGAAACTACTCGATAAGTAAATACTATGTCTGCTTAATAAGTAGTTTTCATCCTTTTCGACAAGTGGTTTCCGGAGGTTTTAGCTTGGATGGTTTTTTGTGCTTTTGGGGTAAGAATCTTGTCGGAATTTTTGTTTGGGTAAAAAAATAAGTTGTATATTTGTACCTGTTACAGGAGTAGTGATTTCTTTTATGTATTACAATCTTTGTGATTTTAATTAAAGAACAAACAAGAAACAAAAATGCGAATTAAAGCGTTTCCCGTTTTTTTGCTTGCACTCTGTTTCTATCCTTTCATTTGCTTGTATTCGGAGTATGTCTCCAAGCAATCTTACGCTTCTCTCATACCCTCTTTTGAAGACCACGATTCGACTTTACATCGACAAATGGTTGCAGCCAAAAGAGAAGACGATAGCACTTCGTATTGTCTCTTTTCGCTGCACTTCCATTTTATGTCCCTTACCAAATAACCACATAGTTTCGCAACGTACATAGTGCATAAACTGGAGATAAGCGGCCTGCTTCTACTGCTTGCATAGTTGATACTCGGCCTCAATGTTGGCAGTTTTAAAAATTCAACTTATACTATACACCTAATTCCCGTTTCAACCACACCTTCATCACAGGATCGTGGATAATGGCTTGACGTTTTTCAATTTCTATAAGTTCTTTCTTGACCAATGCCCGCTTTACGATGCTGACGTTGGCCGACGAGCCAAGTTGGTATTTCTGCAAAATCTCCTGCGTGGTAAATTCGCTGTGAACCCCGTCTATAACAGCCCGCAGGAAATTCATCTGGTAGGTCGTGAGGCTCTCGGTCTGCTTCTCGAACAACGGGGTGTTCTGGTCGATAATATCCTGATAAGCCGCCTCGAAATCCTGTTCCGTGGCGACCTTGTCCGTGTGAATCCATACCAACCATGCCAACTGCTGCACATACGAAGAGTGATTATCCACTCTCTTACAGATTTTTTCGGCCAGCTCTTTTGAAATCTGTTTCCCCGTAGCCTCGAAACGCCCACATATATAGTCTATCCAATCCTGTGTCCCGATTTTAGATAGATAAATTGCGTCTCCGAACTTATAAAACGGAAGACTCTTTTTTTCAAAGAGTTCGTTCATCAAGTGTTTTTTGCTGCCGAATAAGCAGTAAGACACCGATTTTTGCAATTGCCAAATCGAACGCAGCCGCTTTTGGAATGTCTTGGAATCTTTGAATTCGGCAATCTGTTGGAACTCGTCGATGCAAACAACGATATTATAACCTTTCTTCTGCGCTATCTTTTCAGGGAGTTGCAGAATTTCATCGATCTCGTTGCTTTTGGGATTCGGCAAATGTCGAGTCTTGAAAAAGAAAAGAATTAAAGACAGGCTGTCCTTCCCGAATGGTTAGAATCTACTATTTCAGCGTATTCATATCAATCACGTATCGGAATTTCACTTTGCCGTCAATCACGTTCTGATAAGCACGATTGATTGCGTCGGCATCGGCATCGAGCAGTTCGATTTCGGGATAGATGTTGTGAGCAATCGAGTAGTCGAGCATCTCCTGCGTTTCGGGGATACCGGCGATTAACGTACCGTAAATTTTACGACGTCCGGCCAATGCACCTGTATGAACCGACGGAATCTGGTCGGCGGCGGGCATACCGATCAAGACCATTTCGCCGTCCACTTTCAGCATACGGACGTACTGTTCTACATTGAATTTTGCAGGGATTGTGCTGATGATTACGCGGAACGAATTTTCCAGCCCTTTCAATTCTTCCGGCTTATTGACATTCACAAATTTTGCGGCTCCCATACGGATAGCGTCAGCCCGCTTGTCCTCTGAAATATCGAATACGGTAACTTCCGCACCGAATGACACGGCATATTGCACGGCGAGATGTCCCAAGCCTCCGAATCCGGCAACGGCAATCTTATCGCCTCGTCCTACATGGGTAAAGCGTAACGGTGAGTAGGTGGTTGCTCCGGCACACAGCAACGGTGCAATACGGGCAAGGTCAGCCCCCTGCGGAATCTTCAGGGCAAAGTTCTCCGTTACAACGATGTTGTTCGAGTATCCTCCGAGAGTGGGATCGCCGTCAAAATCACGGGAATTATAGGTATAGACCGTCTTGTTGTTCTCACAATATTGTTCTTCTCCGGCTTTGCAACGGTCGCATACGCCACATGAATTGACCATACAGCCTACACCTGCCAAATCGCCGACCTTGAATTTCGTTACGTTCTTGCCGACCTCTACGACACGTCCTGCAATCTCGTGACCGGGAACCATCGGAAAAATCGAACCGCCCCATTCATCACGCGATTGGTGGATGTCACTGTGGCAAATGCCCGAATAAAGTATCTCGATCAGAATGTCGTTGTCGCCAACCGCTTTACGCTCGAATTCGTAAGCGGTCAATACCCCGCCTTTATCCATCGTGGCAAAACCTTTCGAGTGAACGGTTCCCTCATGGGAGTGATTGTGCTGCGCCTGTGCGCTTACTCCGACTGTCAGTAAAAGAGCCGACAGCAAATAAAAAATCTTTTTCATTTTCTTCATTGTATTTATTCGTTAATAATCCAAATGTTTATAGACGTTATTTTCATCACTTGTTTATCTGAATGAACACTCATAGATGCCCAGATAATCTTCGTCGCTTAAAGGAAGCGGATCGGCGGTAATGTCGCCGCCAAGCACCTCCCGGATGCGCTTCGGCCATTTCCCGATTTCTTCTTTGGTAATGCCCGCATCGCTCATTTTCAAATTCTTGCACCCTACGGCTTCGATCAGGGCATCGAGAGCCTTGATAAAATCCTTGCCGCTTTCGGGATTCTTCACGCCCATTGCACGAGCCATCTTCTTCATCGGTTCTTCGGCAGCCTTACGCTCGGCGAAGAAATCGAAATACTCGTGACTGATCATAATCAGCCCCGCACCGTGTGCAAGGTCGCTGTGATAAGAACCCATGACGTGTTCCATCGTGTGCTGCGACGTGCAGAGCATATAGAAACCGGCCAGCGAATTGGCGAGTGCCATATTTGCACGAGCTTCCTTGTTCGAGCCGTCCTTGTAGGCAACGGGCAGATTTTGAGCGATCAGTTCGATAGCTTTCAATGCGAACATTTCGCCCATCGGGTGTTCTTTCGTATTGATGACACTCTCGGCGGCATGGAAGAATGCGTCCATGCCCTGATAGGCGGTAAACTTGGGCGGTACGCTCATCATCAGGTCGGAATCGACAACCGAAATGGTCGGAAACATCGAGATGTCGAATACGCTCGTCTTCTCTTCGAGTTCATCGTTCGAGATGACGGAGAACATATCTACCTCCGAGCCGGTTCCGGCACTGGTCGTAATGGCAACAATCGGTGCGCCCGGATGTCCGAACGGCTTGTGTCCGCCTTTTGCGGAAAACGCATAATCCCACAAGTCGCCGTCGTTGACCATCATCAACGCGATACACTTACCGGCATCCATCACCGAACCGCCACCGAGTGCTACTACGAAATCGCATCCGTTTTCACGGGCTTTGCGCGAAGCGTCCATGACGTTGTCGCGTGTGGGGTTGGGACGGATTTCATCGAAAAGAACGTGTTCCACGCCTGCCTCATCGAGTTCCTGTTCCACGGCTGCCAGATAGCCGTATTTCTTCGTGCTCCGTCCGTTGGAAGTTACGATAATCGCCTTCTTGCCGGGCATTTGTTCCAGATGAAGATTCTTCAACTGTCCTACCCCGAAAAGCACTTTCGTAGGCATATAAAACTGAAAATTGTACATGATTTTATGAATTTAACGGGTTAAAAATCTATTCCATGATTTATTTATTTTCGATATATCTCACTACACGAGCCGGGTTGTCGAGAATGGATACCGTGTCTATTCAATCTCTTTCATAACCGACTACTTCTTTTGTTCTTTCAGCCAGTTGCTATACTCATCAAACAAGGGCGCACCGTCGATGTAGGAAATAACTGGAATATCGGAGCGTAATTCTTTCAATGTACGGTAAGCACCGGGCACAATCATACCCAACCGACAATGCAATATCACCGGATGCCCTGCCGGAATACCGAGATACAGCTCCCGTTCCTCCTGCTCCGTCAGGTTTTCAATCGGAATATTGATTGCTCTTGTGAAATGCTTACGTTCAAAATTGCTCTTTGAAGCAACATCGACAATAATCAGATTATCGGTTGTCTTCATATACTCCAATGCCCGTTGCGGGGACATTGCACCAAGAAGCTGTGGTGTAGAAGCATCAGGATTACCGTCTGCCGGATCGTTCTTGGCTTCGCAGTTTGTGCATCCTATCAGAAGCACCGCTGCCATCATCATTGCTATACTCTTTTTCATTTACACTGATATTATTTATTGTTCAAATCATCCCGTCGAGACACCCGTACCGTACCGGCCTGCGCTTTTTCACGCTGCAACAATTCGGCGACTTTATTTCCGATACACAAACAATAACCCGTACATCGGGAGAATCCATGCTGCTGCCAAGTGCTTTGCATATTCTCAACAGGGTTGCCTGTGAGAAGGAATAGTTTTATTCCTCTATTCGGCAAATACCTATGTTCTTGATTATTTCTTTGCTGCAAAGATACCGGCAGATACTCCCTTACAGGTTTTCCCAGACGTCATTTTGAAGTTTGCTGAAACGTCAAAATATCAATTGGCAGGTATCACGGCATATCCCGCTATATCGGCTGTAATTGTGGCAGCCATTGTATTTTCTATCCTATTAGCCGAAGGATTTGTGTTTCAGAGGCCTGTGGCAGAAGATTTGAAAGATATTTTATCAGTCGCATTTTCGATTCTTCGGGCGAGTGCCCTTTGCAAGCGAGTATCCGATTTTCCCCGAACAGAGCTTCGGGCGTAACGTAACGGGCAATGCCCTAACCATAAGGATGTCCATGCTTGTCGTATTCATATTCGAAAGTCGCCACGACAAGCCACGTTCCCATTTGCAGACGGGTGATAAGCGTCTCGAATCCGGGTTCCTGTCGTTTCCGCTGCTGTTTTTGTTTTTCATGAAGCTCCCATGCAACGGCAGGGTTGAAATCCCGGCAGCGGGGTTTGCGGAAACCCGGCTACCGGACTTTTCCACTCCCACGGGCCATCTACGCCATCGGCGAACCAATACTCCGCAGGCGTGAACTCTTCGATAGAGAACTCCGGTATATCGCTCTGAAAAAAGGGAAGAAACCCTGTTTTCAAAACGGCTTGTTCCAAATCCGCTGCACTATACAACCAATCCATATTGTCTATCTGGAAAGTTGTCGTTCGTATTTATAATGCAATGTAAAGAGCAGCATCGAACCGATAAGAGCCAACGGAACACCTACCAATGCAGGATAACGGTCATCCAATCCCGCTTGCAATGCCAGCCCGCCGCACCATGCCGCCAATGCGTTGCCGACATTGAATGCGATCTGAATACTTGCCGCGCCCAGCATCTCTCCACCTTTAGAAAAACGGATAATCAGATATTGCAACGGACTGCCCACCCCGAAAAGTCCGGCTGTTCCAATCATCATCAGAATGACCGAAAGCCACGGAACGGATGCGAAGAAGAAAATGGACAACAGCGTAACGACCATGCACGACTGAACAACGGCTGCCACCCATCCTGCCGGATATTTGTCGGCCAGACGTCCGCCTATCAGGTTTCCGGCCACCATGCCAAGCCCTGCCAACACCATCAGCCACGAAAGACTGCTCACGGAGAATCCCGAAACATTCGTCAGCAAGGGATTGATGTAGCTGTACCAGCAATAAACGCCGCCTCCGCCTATCAGCGTACCGAAGACTATCAGCCACGGAGCGGGCGATTTCATAAACCGGAACTGCCCTTTGAATCCCGTATCGGGCAGTGCATCCATACGGGGAACCCAACGCCATATTCCGTAAAGGCTGATGATGCTCCAACAGGAAACCAGCACGAAAGTAAGCCGCCACGAAATCGAATTGCTCAATGCCGTTCCCAGCGGCACGCCGAAAACCGTGGCGACCGTCATTCCCGCCATCATGATCGACACCGCCTGCGTCGCCTTACCCTCCGCAGCCAACCGTTGAGCGATGATGGACGCTACGCCGAAATAAGCTCCATGCGGAAAACCGGACAGGAAACGGGCGATAAGCAGCGTTTTGAAATTCGGGGCTATGGCAGCACAAAGGTTGCCTGTCAGAATGATGGCCGACAATAACAAAAGAATCCGTTTCAACGGAAATTTCCGAACCAGCAATAAGGCCGGAGAACCTACGCACACACCCAGCGCGTATGCTGAAATCAAATGTCCTGCCTGCGTGATGCTAATTTGCAAATCCTGTGCGATGCTGCCTAAAATACCCATCATGGCAAACTCGGCTATTCCTAAACCGAATGTACCGAATGCCATTGCAATCAAACTTTTCTTCATAATTATGTATATGCTAATAGATTACGTTGGGTAATCCCCATGAAAAAACATCATCGGATTTTAACTGATCCGATGATGCAAAAGTAGGGGAATAATAGAAGACAAAGGTTTTCCAAAACGTCCTGTCTGCTTTGCTGAAAAGTCTTTTTCGTTATACGGCATTCATCGGTACGGCCGATGGCGGATAGCCGTATTCCTTTTTGAATGCGGTCGAAAAATGCGATAGATTTTTGAAACCGACCTCCAGATAGACATCGGCAGGTTTGCGTCCCAGCTTGTCCATCATACATTTGGCTTCCTCCAATCGCCGCTTGATAATCCAACGGCTCGGCGTCAGATGGAAAATCTGCGAGAAATCTTTTTTGAACGAAGACAGGCTTCGTCCCGTGTAGTGCGCAAACTCTTCGACCGAAAGATCGCACTTATAATTTTTGTTCATAAATTCCTCCAAATTGATTTTCCACGGCTCGGCGAAGTCGAACAACACTTGGCCCAAATCGGGCTTGAGTTGCAGAAGCGTAAAAACAGCCTCGGCCAATTTGGACTCCATCAACTCTTTCGATGGGTATTGCTGCGCATCGAAATACTGTTCCAGCGATGAAAACAGCCCGTTCAGAAACGGATGCTTTTCCAGCAGGATATAGGTGGATTTTGCCGTTGCAGGATCGCTCACGAGCGGCACGGTGATCTGATGCTCGCTCAACATGCGTTTCAAAAACGGCATCTTCAGTTGCAGAAACAGCCCCTTGAAAGGTTCGCCGCTTTTCGACGGCTGCTTGATTTTGCGGACTAAATGGTTGCGCTTGATGAAAAAAGCATCCCCCTTCTTTAAATGGTATTTCTTTTCGGGAGCAATCAACTCCATTTCGCCCGAACAAAGATATACCAACATATGCTCGGAGACCATCTCCTCACACCATTTGTCTTTCTCTACCATACAGCAGAAAAAGGTATCCATATAATTATAAACTACAACACCTGGTTCCATATACTTTATTTTTGTTCATTAATTGCAAATATACTGTTTGTCAATGAATATACCGACTAATCCCGCCACCAGATACGGGTTAAAGTCTCGCCCGGTACGATCCGTTCGCCCATGACGGGAGAAACCGTCTACGAAGTTCTACAAAAATGTCCTTTTACTTTGGTCTTTCTCCTATATCGGACATACCCTTTAAATTTTTTCTATATAGCATTGCTTCGTAACCGAATTCAGTTACATTTGTAGAATAAACTAATAGTATGGG
Source organism: Parabacteroides sp. (assembly GCF_977054455.1). Classification (NCBI taxonomy): domain Bacteria; kingdom Pseudomonadati; phylum Bacteroidota; class Bacteroidia; order Bacteroidales; family Tannerellaceae; genus Parabacteroides; species Parabacteroides sp. The sequence goes on from NZ_CDRTCT010000001.1 coordinate 25,259, forward strand.
AACTAAGGAAAAACTGATAAATCGTTTTTTGTAGGCTGCCTAAAGAAAAATGAGCAGACAGGACAATATATTGATATCCACAAGCCGCATCCGGGCAGTATAATGAAAGCAATATATCAATACTTAAAAATCAACGGTTTAATAAAATGAAAAATGGATATGGATTACTTGGAATATAAAGGTTATAAAGGCTCGGTGGAGTACAGCAAAGCTGATAACTGCCTTTTGGGAAAGGTTCTTGGAATGAGTAAAGATTTGATTCTTTATGAAGGCAATACGATTGATGAACTCCGTGCTGATTTTGAGGCTGGGATAGAAAGCTATCTTGCAGGTTGTTTGGCTGATGGTGTGGAGCCTCGCAAACCTTATAGCGGTACGTTGAATATCCGTATTTCTCCAGAGATACATGGTAAGATAGCTATGCTGGCACGGGAGGCCGGGACTACGATTAATGCTTATATAAAGCAAGTTTTGGAGAATCAGCTTAAATTGATACATGAAGGATAGAACCGGTTTGTAAATTTGCAAACAAAACAAAGAGACGATGTCATTGAAAATAATCCATACCGCCGACTGGCATCTCGGACAAACCTTTTTCGGTTATGACCGCGATGAAGAACATGAGGCATTTCTTTCGTGGCTGATCGATACATTGACGGAGCAGCAGACCGATGCCCTGCTGATTGCAGGCGATGTCTTCGATGTCGCCAATCCGTCGGCAACCGCCCAACGCCGTTTTTTCCGGTTTCTGCGGGAGGCGAACCGGCGTAATCCGCATTTGCAGATCGTGATTATCGCAGGCAATCATGATTCGGCAGCCCGTTTGGAGGCGCCGATACCCTTGTTGGAAGAATTGAACACGTCGATCGTTGGGGTTATTCCGCGAACGGATCTGTGTAAGATCGATTTCGATTCGCTCCTGATTCCCCTATATAATAAGGAAAGAGAGCGGGAGGCACTCTGCCTGGCCGTTCCCTATCTGCGCCAGGGAGATTATCCCGCTTCGAAAGAAGGGAAAGATACCTATGTGGAAGGGGTTACCCGGATGTACCGCCAACTCTATGACTATGCCGACAGCCGGAGGCAACCGGGCGAGGCACTCCTGGCAATGGGACACCTGCATGCGACCGGTGCTGAACTGTCGGAAGACGACCGGAGCGAGCGGACCATAATGGGAGGGCTTGAATCCGTGTCGATAGATGCCTTTAAAGAAGGCTTGGCCTATACGGCCCTCGGTCATATCCACAAGGCTCAAAGGGTAGGGGGGCGCGAGAATATACGATATGCCGGCAGTCCGTTGCCGATGTCTTTCTCCGAGCAGCATTATCGCCATCAGGTCGTTGCTTTTACGGTCGAAAACGGGTGCTTGTCGGATCTGAAAGCGATGCCTGTCCCTTTACGAACCGCCTTGCATCGGATTCCGGCGGAACCGGCATCGCCAGCCGAAGTCCTTTTGCTGCTTGCTAATCTGCCGTTGGCGGAGGAGGAAGCCGATCGTAGCCTCTGGCCTTACTTAGAAGTGCAGGTGTTGCTGACGGAGCCTGATCCGGGTTTCCGGCATCGGGTGGAAGAGGCGTTGGCGGATAAGGCCGTACGCCTGACTTCCATCATCCCTTCTTATCCGAAAAAGGAGGGAGGGGAAGAAGCTCGTCCTTTGTCTTATACGGATTTGCAAAAGATCGCTCCGCTGGATATGCTCCGCCATACCTTTACGAACCGTTTCGGGGGAGATTTGCCGGAAGAGTTGGAGAAGATGTTTAACGATGTAATGCGGGAGGTTCACCTATGAAGATATTAGCGATACGAGGCCGCAACCTGGCCTCGTTGGAAGGTGATTTTGAAATAGATTTTACGGTGGAGCCGTTGCTCTCGGCCGGGATCTTTGCCATTTCCGGGCCGACGGGAGCGGGTAAGTCTACGCTTTTGGATGCGATGTGCCTGGCTCTGTTCGCCCGTACGCCTCGTACCGACCAGGCGAAGGAGAATAATGTCAAACTCCAGGACGTCAGCAATGAACAACTGTCGCAGAGCGACCCCCGTTTCTTGTTGCGGCGGGGTACGGCCTCCGGTTTTGCGGAGGTGGATTTCATGGCTTTGAACGGACACCGCTACCGGACACGCTGGTCGGTGGCGCGGGCACGCGAAAAGGAGAACGGACGGTTGCAGAATCCGCGTTTGGCCTTGTATAACCTCGATAAGGAGGAGGAAGAGCAGGGGACGCGTTCCGACCTGCAAGCCCGTATCGTTGAATTGATCGGCCTGACCTTCGAGCAGTTTACGCGTTCCGTATTGCTGGCGCAGAACGATTTTTCAACTTTCCTGAAAGCCGAACAGGGAGAAAAAGCCTCCTTGTTGGAGAAGCTGACCGGAACCGAACTCTATTCCGCCATCTCCCGCCGGATATTCGAAAGGAATGCGCGGGCGAAAGAAGCCTTCGATCTGATCCAATCCCGCATACAGGGCATCGAGCTATTGACGGATGAGGAAGAAAACGACCTGCGTACCCGTCTTGCCGCAGCGGAAAAAGAATTGCTCCGTGTCGAGAATGCGAAAGCGGAGCAGCAAGCCCTTCAAGAGGCTGTCCGATCTGTCGAACAGCAGATTACCGTCCGGCAGAGGCAGCAAAAAGAGGCTGCCGACAAGTTGGCGCATGCAACGGAATTGTTGACGGTCGCCCGCCGTGAATATGAAAAGGGCGTGGAGGAGCAGCAACAATCCGAGGCTCGTTTCAAATCCCTTCAACAGGAGATATTGCAGGCGCGTAAACTGGATATCCAGCTGGATACGGCCATACGCGACCTATCCCACTCGGAGCAGCAATTGAAGAATGTAACGCTTCGGAAGGGAGAAACCGAAAAGAAATATCAGGCTGCCGTCCTTCGTCAGAAGCAGGGGACGGAGGAGATAGCCCGCCTGACCTCCTGGCGTGAACGTTATAAAAAGAAGGAAAGTATCGCGGAACAGCTTTCCGCCTTGTTGTTGCATCTGGATGCAGCATCGGCCGCCCGTTCGGGCGTGGAAACGACCAACCGTTCGATCGAAACGCTCCGGCAGGAGGCTGTAACGCTGAATAAACAACTTGCCGGCCTGCAACGAACCAGCGCAAACAAGCAGCAGGCGTTGAAGCAGGCGGAAGCGGACTACCGGAGCCTGGAAGAAGAACTGAAAGCGGTCGATGTGCCGGCTTTGGACAAACAGATCGAGAAACTTCGCCGGGAACGCGAGCAACTGCTTATCGAACAGGCTCGTTTGGAGGCTTCGGGCAACATAAAGGAGTTGCGCGGCAGATTGCAGGAAGGACAACCCTGTCCGGTTTGCGGTAGCACGCATCATCCCTTTGCCAATCAGACACCCGTTGCCCCTGTTTCTGCCCTTACCCTCCAACTACAGGATTTATCGAATAAAAAAGAAACCTATGTCACTCGTACCCGCCAGCTCGCCCGCCTGCAACAACAGTTGCTCCGGCTCCATAAAGAGTTGGCAGATAGCGAAGCCGCTTGTAAGGAGATGATCGGCAAGCAACAACTCGTCGCCAGCCGGCAAGAACGGGAAGAAGCTGTTGCAAAGGAACAATCCGCCCGGTTGGACCAGTCCCTTTCGGCTACCGACCGCCTATTCGGTAATAGCGAATGGCAGAAAGTATGGTTGCAAGACCCGGAAGCCTTCCGTAAAACATTGACAGACTTCGCCCGTCAGTGGCATGAGAATACCGAGAAGCTCCATCAACTGGAACGGCAGGCAAGCGCCCGGAAAGCCGAATGCGAATCGCTCGCCTCCTTCCTTCCTTCCCTCGAAAAGCAAGCCGAAGAAGCCGGGCAACTCCATGAAAAGAACCGTGCCGCTTTTTCCACCTTGCAGGCGGAGCGAAAGAAACTCCTGAACGGCCGCGCCGCAGATAGCGTGGAACAGGAGTACACCCGGCGAATGGAAGAACTGAAAGAACGTCTGAAGAAACTGTCGGCCACCCAGACCGAGCAATCCGGCATCGCCGACCAGACGCGCGGCATTGCCGACCAGATTGCAAAGGACTTGGATGAAGCCTCTGCCGACTTGCTCCGGAGAAAGGCGGCCTTGGACAAATGGATTGCCGGCTATTCGGCCTCTTCGGATGGACAGCCGCTCGAAGCAACCCTGCTCCGGTTCACGCAGGAAAAGACGGAACTTGCTTTTCGGCTCCGTACCCAGACGGAGAACAAGGCGAAGGTATCCGGCCTACAGGAAGAATTGAAAGCCTGCCGTACGGAAAGCGAACGTTGGGCGAAACTGAACGAACTGGCCGGCTCTGCCGATGGCGCCAAGTTCCGCCGCATAGCGCAGGGATATACGCTTGATATTTTGTTGAACTATGCTAATGTACAGTTGCGCGGACTGACAAGGCGTTATCGCCTGGAGCGGGTTCCCGAAACACTTGCCTTGCAGGTGATCGACCGGGATATGTGCGATGAGGTGCGTACCGTCCATAGCCTTTCGGGGGGCGAATCGTTCCTCGTTTCGCTGGCGCTTGCACTCGGCCTGTCTTCTCTTTCGTCCAACCGGATGCGGGTCGAAAGCCTCTTCATCGACGAAGGTTTCGGCTCCTTGGATGCCGAGACGCTTCGTGTGGCGATGGATGCTTTGGAAAGTTTGCGGACGCAGGGACGCAAGATCGGCGTCATCTCGCATGTACAGGAGATGACCGAGCGCATCCCCGTCCGCGTACAGGTATGTCGGGCCGGGAATGGAAGAAGCACTTTGGCAGTGGAAAGTTGAAAGGTGATTTCACCTGACCACGATCCTGAATCCCACATTCATCGGCCGCTGCCAGGGCAGGAAGGCTTTGCGGACGGCTGATGTGGAGTATTTAGGACGTTCGCGCCAGGAACCGCCGCGTACGACTTTCTTTTCGGCAACTTCCTTGTTCGCCTTTTCTTTTAAAGGGTAAGGAAGGTAATCGGATGCCGTCCATTCCGCCACGTTTCCGTTCATGTCATACAATCCCCAGGGATTGGGCCGGTAGGAGGCGACCGGGCAACTGATCAGTTGGTGATCGTTTACGTTCAGTACTTTCGGCAGGAAATCCCAGAACTTGCGCATGGGATCGTTTGCCCGCATCGGTTTCGGATCTACGCCCGTTACCGCCAGGTCGACAGTCGTACTGTCTGCCAAGTTCTCGAAAACGCCGAAGTCGCTGTTGATCGATCCGAACCAGAAATCATCCGCACTTCCTGCACGTGCCGCCCATTCCCATTGTGTCTCGGTAGGAAGGGAGGCGTCGCAGCCCGACATCTTGCCGAGTTTTTGGCAGAAAGCGTTCGCTTCGTCCCAGCTGACGCGCACGACAGGCTGTTCGGGCCGGTTGGCCGCATAGCCGGGAGTCGTATGATCCTTCCAGGTCTGTCCGATGTACCGGCTGTCGTGTTCCGGGAAAAGAGCGCGGAACTGTTCATTCGTGATTTCGGTCGTGCTCATCCAGAAGCCTTCCTTCACGTTTGCCTTGAATGCAGGCGAAGCGGAGGGCGTCCGGTTGTTGCCCATCACAAAGCTGCCGGCAGGAATCCATACCAGGTCGATATGGACATCCGGAGTGATGGTGAGGCGGCGGGTCGTTTCGCCTTTGGCAGATTGCCGGGTTGTCGCCGTCTGTGTGTCGAAGGGGAATCCCTTTGCTTTGACCGGGCGGAGCGGTTGGGCCGGTTCTTTTATTTCGACAGTCTCGCCGGTTGTCGCTCCGGTAATGCCGTCTGCCTTCTTGTTTTCTTTCAGCCAGTCGGCATAGTCGGCGATCTCTTTTTGCCAGTCTACCCGTACGCCGCTGTATTTCTCGGCCAGTTCCATACGACGTCCCACCTGGCCCTTCGGCGATTCGGGTTTCAGGTCGATCTGGGTAAAAGCCCCGTAGTAAGGGGCGTTGAGGTCGATCCAAGTATAGAGCGTGCGCATATCTTCTTCCGGTATCTGCACGTTGTGATGTCCGGCTTGCAGGATGCGGATCAGTTCGCTGTTGCTGGCGTGAAATTCGCCCGGCTTCAGGACGTAGATATCCGATTCCGGCCCCTGGCGGTACACGTACGGATGCAGGTTCAGATAGCTCTGGTCGTACAGCTTGTTGATTTTCGTCAATATACCTCTTTTATACGTGACCATCTGGTCCTTGCGGAAATCCGGTTCGGCATTTTTCCCGTTGTGGCAGGACACGCAGTTACGATCCAGCACCGGTTGCACTTCCAGACGGAACGTGAACGGACGGACACCTCCCTGCGGTGTTTCCAGCCGGCGTGCCTGCTTGGTCGAAGCAATCGTGCGTTTGGGAATCGGTATGCTGTTCTGATCCTCGTGGCAACCGACGCAAGAGACGATCTCGCCCGGCATCCCCGTCAACCCGTCAACCAGCTGCGCATCCACTGGATGGCTGCCCCGTCTTTATCCAACGGCTGGATGGATACCGGCGTGTTGGCGGGAATGGTGAACAGTGCGGAGCCGTCTTCCTCGACCGGGACGGTCCCAAGCACGCGCTTGATGTCCCATCCGCTCTGTATTCCCTGTGCATCGTGGTCGGAAGGCGCCAAGATATAGGCATACTCGTATGCGAAGATACGGAGCGCCTTGATCGTGCCGCGGGGAACGCCCTGCGTCCCTTCTCCTTCGTAGATATCCTGGATGAAGACCGTTGCCTCTTTGCTGTCCGGCTTGATCTTCGAAGGGATGACGGGAGGCGTTTCGCGTTTTACCAGCGGGATGGGAGCGGTCAGGCCTTCTCCTTCCTGCTCGGCAATGAGTGTCAGGTTATCGAAAACGTCGACCAGGTAAATTCCCCAAAGTGCCTCCTTCGCCGGTTTGCAGGCGACCAGGAAATACTTTTCGCTAAGCGGGAACGGCTTCATGAACTGAGGCCAGACGCCTTCCACCAGTTCGTCCTTGATGACCGGGACGATCGGACGGTCTTTGAACGGCAGTTCCTGTATCATCCCTTTTTCCTCTTTCCGGCTTTTGGCAGGATCGAAGATGACGAGCCGTCCCGAACGTGCCGTCCCGTGGTGGCCGGAGATAATGCCGATGAAGCGGCTGCTGTGCTTGGAAAGCGGTTTCATGTCGAACGTGCTGTTCGGGAAATAGGAGCCGCTGCCGTAGAGCGCTTTGTTTTCCGTCCCGTCGGGGTTCATGTGCATCACGATACGGGAGAAATAGTGTGTCAGATCCGTATATTCCCAACGGGTGTACATGATGCGTCCGTTCGGGATCACGATCGGCGACCAGTTCCCGTCCTGGTCGAAGGTGAGGCGGCGCAAGGCACGCATCTCGGGGTCAAAGGAGACAAGGTTGGCTACCACATCGTCGCCATGCACGCAAGGAACGCCGTTGTAACCGATGTTGGTCGTCGCCACCACTTTCCCGTCCGGCAGGTAATTGGCGTCGCAAAATTCCAGATCCGGTTCGTCGACGGTGATCTTCCGGTGGAGTCCGCTTCCGTCGATGTTCATTTCGTATATCTGCCACTTCCTGTTTTCGTCGAGCGAGGAGAAGAGGAGGCGGTCGGCATCCCAGTGGAGCTGTATGTCCGAAACGGGGACATCGGCTTCGGGCTTGTATATCCGGTTGCTTTCGATTTGTCCGCGTAAGCCTGTGAGCAGGTCGATCTCGGCATCGTAGTCTTTGCGCGGGTTGGAAAATAGCGAGTTGTAGTTGGCCGTCGAAGTACCCATCGACGGACCCGTCGCCTTACGGGCTTTGTCGCCCAAACGGTAACGGGCCACTATGATCTTGTCCATATCCAGCAGCGGATTGGCCAGGAGGATCTCACGCTTCAATGCAAGTACTTCTTGGGCTTGGCCAATCACTTTGTCGACCGCGTTGCCGGAAACCTTGCTGGAGAATGCCTGCTGCACTCCGGGCAGAAGCGTTTCCAGGCGGGACAGTTTTTCGTAAAGTGCGGGAGCTTTCTCTCCCAATGCCGCTTTTGTGTCATCCAGACAGGCACGTATGGCAGTGGGGTTTACCCATTGGATTTGCACTCCCAGATCATTTAGCTGAATTTGGCGTAAAGAATCCTGCCCGTTCGCTGCGGAAATACCGGATAAGGACAGGGAGAGGAGCGCGAAGAGTAAACAAACTTTATGTTTCATATCATTACTATTATTTTTTCAAAACCTCTATCACTCTATCACACTTTGCATATAAACCGTTTATATACAACTGCTTGCTGTGTGATACATGCCACTTTTATCTATCACTCTACTATCACACTCTCTTTTTCCAATATAGTAGAAAAAGATACAAGGCATATCGCTTGTTTTCAACAAGATAGCGAGATTTGATACTGAACACCCGGATGTCTGTTTTCTGTACATCCGGGTGTTTATCTTCCCGACACCCGGATGTTAAAGGTGGGTTTACCCGGGTGTTCAAGAGCTTTTGCGGGTACTTTTATGAAAAAAAGAGCCTTGTTATGACTTATTTGTCTGCTAATTTGTAAATTTCCGATGCTGCCATCAGGAACGCCCCCGTGCCGTAGAGCTCGGTCATGTCGCGTGTCACCTTTTTCGGATCGGCGCCAACCGGCTGGACCCACCCTAATTTCCCGTTCGTTTCAACGGCGCGGGTCAGTGCTTCCCATCCTTTTTTTACGACTGGCAGGTATTTGTCTGCGGGCAGATACCCCTGGTTGATTCCGTATGCCAGGCCGTAAACGATAAATCCGGTCGCGCTCGTTTCGGGCGACGGATAGCTGTCCGGGTCCAGCAGGCTGGCATGCCAGTAACCGTCTTTTCCTTGCAGTCCGGCGAGGCGCTCGGACATCTTCTTGTAAAGTTCGAGATAGAAAGGACGGAACTCGGTATCTTCCGCCGGCAGCGTCTTGAGTATTTCCGCCAATCCGCCGATTACCCAACCGTTGCCGCGTCCCCAGAATACCTTCTTGCCGTTGGCTTCTTTCTGTCCGATGTAGCGGCTGTCGCGATAGAAGAGGTCTTCGTCTTTATCATACAGGTGATGGTAGGTGGCACGGAATTCGCCGTCGGCAAAATACATGTATTTGCGATTGCCGGTCAGCGTGTAGAGCCGCGTGTAGACGCCGGGCGCCATGAAGAGGGCGTCGCACCAGGTCCAGCGTTCGATCGTGCTGCCTTTGCTGTAATCGAGGTCCATGCTTCCGTTGGAAGGATTGTTCAAAACCCAGTCGGCGCGGGCGATGGTCGGTTTCAGCATGTTCTCGTTCTTTTCCTTGTTATAGAAATCGATGTAGGTCTGTGCGATGCAAACGTCGTCGGCATGATACATCCGGTTGGCAACCTGCCAGCTCTGGCGGTTGAAGATTTTCCGGAGCCAGTCATAATAGGTGTTGTCTCCGCTCAGTTCCGCCCAATCGAACATCCCCATGTAGAGCGCTCCGGCGATCCATCCGCGCGGTTCGCTCTTGGCATATTTGTTTTCGGGATAATCCTTGATCTGCCAGTCCGCCACCCGTCGGGCAACGTCCATGACGCTTTGCCGGTCCCAGCCCGTTTCCGTCGCACTGACGGCGGCGGCATTTGTCGTTTCGGCCTGTATCGGCAGGTTGTTTACTAAACAGGTACAAGCACAAATAAATAAGCCTGCCGATAGATACTTGATTGTTTTCATGATACTATTTTTGTGTTAATCTTTTTAATTCAGCATCAAAAATAGGAAAGATATGGGAAGGAGTATAATAAAATCATCTCAAAATGATTTAAAAATGTACCAAACAGAGTTATGTGGTAGAAAAAAGTGGCTAAACCTTTTGTGATATACCTTTTTTCTTTATAATTATATTTGTGATATTAATACGGACTATACCTGAAATTCTTTATAGCGTTTTAAGTATATGATTGATTTTTAATTAATATTTGTGTAACCTTTAAATGATGTTGTTATGGATTTTGAAAAGAAATTTTTTGTAATGAGTGTGCTATTGGTTTGCTCATTAAGTAGTCTCTATTCACAAGAGTTAAAAACTTCGGATGCTTATATGGAATTACCAGCAACTGCAATGCAATATCGTGATGCAGTCACTGTTACAGTTCATTACAAACCGTCATTAGATGGAGATATTGATAATTTTCAATGGATTGATCCTTGGGGAGCGTTTCTGGATATTAGTCGTAGTACCAGTCAAGATGCAAACGGTTATACTACAGTTTCCAGAACAATCATTTTTTTGACATCAGGAAATATAACAATTGCTTCTAATAAAGTATCAAAAAGTATAACTGTTCAGAGTAATCCATTGGAGATATCAGTTCCTGATCATATTTGTCCGAGTGGAACTCAACTGACTTGTACAGCTGCGATTTCTGCTTTATTAACAAAATCATATTCCGTATCAGGAGTTTCTTCTGCTAAAATAACAGATACAGGTTTCTTAACTTATGATTCAAAAGAGAATGGAACTGTAAAAGCAAAAGTTGCCTTACTATATGGAAATAGCACTATTGTACAAAGTGATGAAAAAAATATTAGTTTAAATGCTAGTCATATACCAACTGGAAATTATTCATTTGACTATAATGGAGCACCTTATAATAGAGCTATATCTACTAACAATAATCCTGTTGATTGGGGTGTTATGATTACTTCTGATTTTTATCTTTCAGGAATGACAAATTTTTCTTGGAGCTTATTAACTCTTGATGCAGCTGTTAATATAAGCTATGTTAGCTTAGGGACTGATAGACATCAAATAAAATTCAAACCAGTTGGTAATATTGGTGATATCATAACTTTAAGATTAAAATATAATAAACCGGGTTGTCCTAATCTAATTACCTATGATTGTAATTTTGTAATAGAAGGATCTTATTCAATTGCATACAGTTCAGATGCCTTAGTGATTAAAAGACAAATGATTCAAAAAAATAAATCTGTAGATCAATATCTATTGATAGATGCTTTAAATGGTAATCTTATAAAAAAAGGACAATTGACTCAGGACGTTACTTATGTAGATGTTTCTGGAGTACCTAAGAGTCTTTATATTGTTAAAATTATATCAGAATCTTGTACAAGAAGTTTTAAAGTTTCCATTAAATAATAATCCTTTTGTGATGTGGAACGGGGTGTCTTGCAAATCGAAGACACCCCGTCTCTTATTCTGCAAAGATAGCGATTTGGAGACGATCTTGAACAGGATTGAGATGATTTTACACGGTGAAACAAGTTGATTATCCTATTTTTGTAACTTAATCAATTAAAACATCATGAATAAACGAGTATTGAGTTTAACCTTATTGTTGGCCTGTTTCAGTTTGGTGATGCAGGCGGAAGGCCGGATTGTCCAGTCGTTTAATTCCGGTTGGGTATTTAAGAAAGCACCGGCAGGCAAGGAACTGGCCGTTAATGCGCCGAAATGGGAGAGTGGATGGACCGAGGTCGAGATTCCCCATACGTGGAACGCGAAAGACATGCAGGTACAGTTTGATAACTTCTATGAAGGACCTGCTTACTACAAGAAACACTATTTCTTTCCCGCCGAACTGAAAGACAAACGCGTCTTCCTCCGCTTTGAAGGCGTGGGAGCCGTTGCCGAAGTGTATGTGAACGGTTCGCTTGTGACAACTCACAAAGGAGCCTATTCCGCTTTTTCGTGCGAGATCGGCACGGTGCTGAAACCGGGAGAGGACAACGAGATCATAGTGAAAGCCGACAATGCGTCACGTCCGGATGTGATTCCTATCAACCATGTGCTTTTCGGTGTTTATGGCGGGATGTACCGCCCGGTTTGGTTGATCGTGACGGATCCTTATAATATATGTGTGACCGATTGCGCTTCTACCGGTGTCTACATCACCCAGAAAAATGTTTCCAAAAAGCAAGCGGATGTAAAAGTAAAAGTAAAGCTGGATAATGGAACGTTGCAACCCGCACCGCTTACTTTGCAGAACACGATTTATAACCAGGAAGGGAAGCAAGTAGCGACCCAGAGCCGCTCGTTCGACCTGACGGCACAAGGCGTACAGTCGTTCGAAGCCGATTTCAAGATCAAGAATCCTATCCTGTGGCAGGGACGGAAGAATCCTTATTTATATAAAGTGGTAAGCCGCTTGATCCAGAACGGAAAAGTAATCGACGAAGTTGTGGAACCGTTGGGGTTGCGTAGATACGAGATTGTAGCCGGAAAAGGCTTCTACCTGAATGGCGAGAAATATCCGATGTACGGCGTTACCCGCCATCAGGACTGGTGGGGGCTGGGCAGTGCGTTGAAGAATGAAAACCATGACTTCGACTTGGCTACTATTATGGATATCGGTGCGACAACCGTCCGTTTTGCCCACTATCAGCAGTCGGACTACCTGTATTCGCGTTGCGACAGTTTAGGGTTGATCATCTGGGCGGAGATTCCTTTTGTGAACCGTGTGTCCGGGCAGGAAGCCGAGAACGCCCGCAACCAACTCCGCGAACTGATCCGCCAGAGCTTCAATCACCCGTCCATCTATGTCTGGGGGCTGCATAACGAAGTCTACCATCCGCACGAATATACAAAGGAACTGACCAAATCTCTGCATGACCTGGCGAAGACGGAAGATCCCGACCGTTACACCGTTTCGGTAAACGGCTACGGGCATATGGAACATCCGGTCAATCTGAATGCCGATATCCAGGGGATGAACCGCTATTTCGGTTGGTATGAAAAGAAATTGCAGGATATCGAACCGTGGGTGGAAGGCTTGGAAAAGAACTATCCGGACCAAAAATTGATGCTGACGGAGTATGGAGCTGACGCTAACATAGTCCACCAGACCGAATACCTGGACAATTCGCTTAACTGGACGAAACCCTTCTATCCGGAAACTTTCCAGACGAAGACGCATGAATACCAGTGGAGCGTGATCGCCAAGCATCCGTATATCGTTGCTTCTTATTTGTGGAACACTTTCGATTTCGCCACTCCGCTGGCAAACCGCGGCGACCTTCCCGCCCGTAATATGAAGGGCATGGTGACTTTCGACCGCAAGACGAAGAAAGACTCTTATTTTTGGTACAAGGCGAACTGGAGTGAAGATCCCGTCCTCTACCTGACGCAGCGCCGGAATGTGGACCGCGAAAAGAAAGTCACTTCCATAACTGTCTATTCCAATATCGGGGAACCGAAAGTTTTTCTGAACGGCCAAGAACTTTCCGGCATCCGTAAAGGTTATACAGACGTACATTATATTATAGATAATGTGACCTTGGCAGATGGAAAGAACATTGTGAAGACCGTCGCCCATAAAGACGGCAAGACGTATGAAGACACCATCGAATGGATGTACACCGGAGAGAAAAAACGGGAAGCGGATTCCTTTTCCATCAAAGGCGTACATGCCGGGTTTGAATAAAAAGACAACATACTAATTAAATATACCTGGCCTTGGCTGTAAAAGTTACTGAAGCCTGCCTGATTCCGTTTGAGGAAACCAGGCGGCTTTAGTACTTTTTATTTATATACCGGTTTGTCTGACAGGGAAACGGATTGCCGGCCGTTGCCCTTTAATTCGAAAAGGACGACTTCGTTTTTTCCTTGTTTCAGTGCGGTGGCCGGAACTTCTACGGATTGCGTGGCATTCTCTTCCCAATAAGAACCCATATATTCGCCGTTTACCCAGAGTTCTCCCATTCCCCAGCCTTTTATGCTGATGTGGCAGTCTTTGGGCATGTCGATTTCGAATGTTCCTTTATGGAAACAGGGGGAGTCGTTTTCTTTTTTGTCTCCGAACGTGAGTTCGTTTACAGAAGTTTCGCGGACGAGAAGCGGGACCATTTTCCAGTTCTCGATGGCAGCATCGTTGAGCGAGATGGCACCGAACAGGCCTTTGGAGTTGTCCAGTATTTCAGGGCCATACGTAATGCGTCCGATATTCTCGGCATAGATTTGTAATTGGTATGTGCCCGGAGCGACATTCAACACCAGGCTTTTATGGCTATCTGTCAGGCAACCTTGTAATTTCCCGTTCAGGTAAACGGTAGCGTAATCCCTGACATTTTCCACTTCCAGCTCCGAATTCTCTTCTTCCACCTTGACTTCTGTCTCATAGAGGGCGTATCCGAAATCGATATTCATATCGTTCATCGTCATAAGCTCCGGTGATTCGAAAACTTCGCCATATGTTTGTTCCAACGGGGCGAATGCCGTCATTCCTATTTCCTGGCTGAAAGCAGGAGCAACGGAAAGGAGGAACAGACAGGCTGATAATAAAGAACGTTTCATAAGATTCTGTTATTTGAAAGACCGGCGGAATCGGAATACCGGAAAGCTTATTCTGCCTTTGGAATTTCCGATTCCGCCGACCGGTTATTTAATGAGAAAAGAGTTAATAAAGGATTCGTCAACCTGTATTTGCGGATTGAACTTATCGCTTTTTACATAAGAGTCGATGCTTTTCAGCAATTGGCGGGTCGCCGGACGTTTGTCGATATTCTTTTTCGTATCGACTGCCAGTACCAGCAGTTGTCCGTTCTTTACTTTTGCTTCGAAGCCGATGCCTAATTTCTCGTTGTTGTCGTAGCTGTCGATTACCTGGATGAAGGGGCGCAGTTCCTGGGGCGCGTTAGCCATTTCGATCACTTTCGCGTTTTCGAGGATGTCCCACCATTGCCAGTCGGTATGGTTGTCGGTGATAAAATCGGCAAATACCGGTTGGGTGTTGTGGATCAGGCAGCCGATGGTCATAGGTGGCCATTTGAACATGATCGGATTCCAGAAATGGTTGTGGAAAGTAGACTTGCGTCCTTTTACGCGGTTGGGCATCGGGCATAATACGACCTTTTTGCCTTGTTCCAGATATTGCTTTGCCTTATCGTCATATACGGTTGTGTAGAGGACGTCGCCGGTCGATTGCATAAGTTCCTGCTGGTGCGGATATACCCAGATGTCCCAGTCATTGCTTAACTTGTCGTTGATGGTGAAATGGACTTTCAGGCGTTGAGGTCCGGTGACCTTGCTGAAGTCGAAACCGAATTCGCCGACGGGGAAGACGCCGTAGTTCTGGATCGTCTGTGTTTTCAGCTTGCCTGAAGCGAGTGTACGGCCGGACATGTCTGTCACGAACCATTTCAGTTTGGCATTCTTGAGGACTGCGGGGCCAAAGTTATAGACTTCGGCTTTTGCCTGGAATGGCTCGTCGACATAGAAAGCTCTTTTCTCGAAGCGCAACAACGGCACGGTGGGGGAACAGGATTCCCTGAACTTTTCCGGTGTCACGAGCCCTTTGGAATTCCAGAATGGGTCCAGGATTCCGACCGGGGCATATCCCTGTCCGGTAAAGTCGTTGATGGATAACAGTTGGAATCCGCCTGCCAGGTCGGTGCGGAGCTGTGCTTCGATCACATCCTTATATTCGATGACGGTCAGTGCCCCGGAGGCTTTGAAGAAGTCGTCCGCCTGGTCCAGCATGTGGTTCTTGTCCAGCAGTTCCCGGAACACTTCGAAGTTGCGGGCGCGTACCGGACCGGTATAATATTCAATCTCTTTGTAATTCGGATATACGCAACGTTGGCCGGATTCGTGGGAGATGACCGGAACGTCGATGCCTAATTCCTTGTTTTTATCCCAGTCGGTGTATGGACGGCCTTCGTAGATTGCCATGTGTCCCTTGTTTGTCTGATGGGTGATATAGAACTGGTCGGAATTGACTCTTTTGCGGGCTGTCGAACCGCTGAAGAGATGGCGGCTGTCCAGTTCGCGGCCGGTGTGCGTCAGCTCTTCGATGAAATCGAAGTTGCCGGTTATCTCGTTGCCGTTGCAATAAAGGATAAAGGAAGGGTGGTTGCCGTATTCTTTTAAGATCGCCTTTTGTTCGCGACGGAAGAAATCATAGCGTTTTTCATCGGGTTCGGCATCTTTTCCCCACATCGGCAGTTCTACTTCCAGGTAGACTCCCAATTTGTCGGCCGCACGGAAAGCGGCTGCCGGAGGGCACCAGGAATGGAAGCGCATGTGGTTCATCCCATATTCTTTCAGGATATTCAGAATACGTTCCCAGGATGCGTCGTCGACGGGAGCGTAACCCGTTTGGGGGAATACGGCGTTTTCCACTGTTCCACGCAGATGGACCGGATGTCCGTTTATCAGGATATGGTCTTTGCTGGCCGTCACTTCGCGCATGCCGAAGGTCGCTTCTTTGGCAAATTCGAAGTTCTGGCCGGCGGCGGTCGTCTTCAGCTTACATTCCATTTTGTAGAGGTTCGGTTGGAATTCGTCCCATAGTGTTATCTTTTTGCCTAACCGGATCGTCTGCTCGATGACTTCGACGGTATCGTTTCCGCTAACGGGTACATCGGTCGCCAGGTCATAATCCGTACCGGTGATGTGGAAGGAAAGGGTGCCGTCGAAGGGTTTTCGGGTACAGTTGTTGATCTGCATCTTTACCTTTACGCTGTTGTCCGCGATGTTCGGGTAGATTTGCATATCGTCGATATAGACCGGATCGACGGCAACCAATTTGATTTCTCCCAAGACACCGTTCCAGTTGATCTGTGTAAATTCGGAATGGGCATGGTCCCATTTATGCGTATCGTATTGGTAACGGTTGTCGATACAGAAAGTGATCAGTTCGGTCTTTCCCGGTTTCACGAATTCGGTCAGTTCATGATTGTGCGGGACGCTGACATAATCGATCTTGCTGATCTCCTGTTTACCTACATAAACGGAACTGAGCCAGTGCGTACGCTCGAAATACAGGAAGATGCGTTTGCCTTTCCATTCTTTCGGAATGGCGATTTCGCGCTGGTACCAGGCCGGCCCCATGTATTCGTACAGGCGTGTCAGGCGGTCGAGATGCCGGTACGGAGATTTGTAACCGATCTGATAGTCGTCGGTAATGCCGGGAAGGGTGATGGTTTCTTGCAAGCGATGCATGTAGCGGACATCGAGTGAACCGCGTCTGAAATCCATAAAATCCGTTTGGAACCCCCATTCTCCGGAAAGGTCGATTTCCTGTGTTTGCCCTTTGGAGGTGATGCAGGCGAACAACATACAGATGATGCATGCCATTCGTTGGTAATTTGAAATGTTTCTCATATCTTTTTTTATTGAATTAGATTATCCGTCCGGTTGTCTCTGATAGTCAGGCCAAAAGTAGGGAAGAGCGCGGATCAAGGTTGGTAAAATAATCTCATATATTAGTACAGGAATCTCATTTTGCCTGTTTTTTCTGGTATTCCGTGGGAGAGATTCCATAGGTGGCCTTGAAGCTGCGGGCAAAATAGGAGCTGCTGCTGAAACCTGTATGTTCGGCAATCTCGGATATATTCAGGTTCGACTCTTTGAGCAGCTTTGCACCGGCTTCGAGCCGGATGTTCTTGATCAGTTCATTGGGAGAGAGGCCTGTCACGGCTTTTACTTTCCGGTAGAAATTGGCCCGGCTCATGCCCAATGCTTCGTATATGACGGATATGTCCAGTTCCTGGTCTGATATATGGGCCTTTACGATATCGATGTATTGTGTCAGGAAGCCGTTCTCTTCTTCCGGTTCTTCCAGTCCCAATTGTTTCAGGGAAAAGGTGCCTCCGTATATTGTTTTCATTTTATCTCGCATTGACAGGATATTTTTGATGCGGGCTCGCAATAGGGATACCTGGAACGGCTTGACGATGTAGTCGTCCGCACCTGTTTCCAGGCCTTCTTCTATCTGCGTGACCATTGATTTGGCTGTCAGCAGGATAACCGGTATATGGCATAGGTCCTGGTTCTCCTTGATGTACTTGCATAGTTCCAATCCGTTCATTTCCGGCATCATGATATCGCTGATCACAATATTCGGGTTGGTCTCTGCGATCTGTCTCAATGCTTCCTTGCCATTGGACGCTTTGGCTATTACATATTCGTTGTTAAGCTGTCGTTCCAGATATTGAAGGATTTCCTGGTTGTCGTCGACTAAGAGGAGAACCGGTTTGTTTTTGGTTTCCGTTTCTTCCAGCAATAGGTTTGCCTTTTTAAGGGTGGCGGAAGGGTGGAGGGCTACGGTTTCTTCCATGCCGGGAAGGAGGAGCATGAAAGTTGTTCCTTCCTGTTCCGAACTTTTGACCCAGATGTAACCATTGTGTTGCAAGACTATGGAGCGTGTGAGGCTCAGCCCGATTCCCGTACCGGCAATTTGTTGGTGTATATCTTCTTGCGAGCGGTAGAATGGTTCGAATATCTTTTCAGCCTTTTCCTTGTCGAATCCTTTTCCGGTATCTTTGACTTCTATGTATAAATAGCCGGTTTCGGTTAAAGAAGAACTTTGTTGTACAGGAAATAGAGGCAACTCTTTGCATTCCTGTCGGGAAAGTGCACGCGCTAAAATTGAAACTTCTCCTTCCGAAGGCGTGAACTTGAAAGCGTTGGAAAGCAGGTTGAAAAATACTTTTTCTATTTCGGTCTGGTCGAAAAATACATAATAGGGTTGCGGCAGCTTATCTATAAGCGTGAACTTGATATTCCGGTTACCGGCAATGCTTTCGAAGGAATGATATATTTCTTTGATAAAAGGAACAAAATCGAAACGGTCTTTCTGCAGGTCGGATTTCCCGGCTTCGTATTTCTGGATATCCATCAGGTTGTTTACCAATAAAAGCATTCGTTTGGTGTTCTTTTTAATCAGTTGCAATGCGTCTTTTACTTCCGGAGAGAAGGAGACGCGTTCCAACAGGTCATTCAACGGATTGATGATCAAAGTTAAAGGCGTACGCAATTCGTGGGAGAAGTTGGTAAACATCTGAATCCGCTCCCGGTGGAGTTCGTTTGTCTTTTCCTGTTCTCTCTGGCGATAGCGGATTTCCCGTTCTTTCTCGCGCTTCCGTTGCGCGTAGCGGAATACCGTAATGGCGGCATAAACGCTCAGGGCTATATATATCAGGTAAGCCCACCAGGTTTTATAGAAAGGGGGCGTGATCGTGATCTGTAGACAGGCCTTTTGCGGGTTCCATTGATGATCATTGTTGGAGGCCATGACCTCGAATGTGTATGTCCCGGGCTGGAGGTTGTTGTAATAGGCTTCGCGCCGGCCGCCCACGTAATGCCAGTCCCTGTCTGCTCCTGCCAGCCTGTAGGCGTACTGGTTCATGGTCGGATGAACCAGGTTGAGTCCGGTATATCCGATCGTCAGGTTATTGTGCTTGTAATCGAGTTCCAGTCCGTTTCCGGAATCTGATGACGATAGCGTTTCCTGTGTGTTGGCCTGGACGGAAGTAATATAGACAGGAGGTTTATAGGGATTGATTCTTTTTTGTTCGAGAGACAGTGTCAGGACTCCTTTGTTACCGGGAAAATAGAGTTGCCCGTTATGGAAGGCTGTACCTGCAAATTTGGTGAACTCCATCACATAGGGTTGCTCGACCGGTATGAAAAGGTCTTTCGCAGGCTCTAACTTATAGATATCTTGTGTGGTCGTTACCCATACATTTCCATTTTCGTCTTCTATCAGTTGGGCGATATAGCTGTCGGAGATGCCGTCTTCCTTTTTATAATGTTTTATGACGTTCAGGGAATGGTCGAGGCGGAATAAACCGTTTTTAGTCGTGGATATCCAGATTTGGTTGTTTCTGTCCTGAAGAATTCCGGTGATCTCGCCTGATTGCGTTTTGGAGTTCCGGGGAGACAGTTTGTAAGTCAGGTTTTCCCGTCTCGCCTTTTGCATATCATAGAGATAAAGGCTGTCCAAGCTGGTCCCGATCAGGAACACATCAGGCGATATCTCATTCATGACGGACACATGCTTGAAAAGTTGCGGCCCGTTTTGCGTCGGGAATAAATTGAGGCATCGGCCTTTGTCGGCCAGCACGAGCGCCTTATTGCTGTTGGCCGGAATCCATAGCCTGTTCTTGCTGTCGATGAACAGCGAATTGATATCGTTAAAAGTAAAATCATATAGAAGGGCAAATCGTTTCCGGACCGTATCGAAAGTATATACGGTTCCATAATGGGTGGAACAGTATAGGATATCTCCGTCTATTTTAATGGATTTGATGATATTATCATTTCCTTTGCCGTGTGACTTTTGTATTGGATATAAAGCCTGTTCCCGGGTGTCCGGGTCATAGAAGAACAGTCCGGCTCCTTCTGTGGCAAACCACAGATTTCCGTTTTTATCCACTTCTCCTTTCCCGATGATCAGGTTGGGAAAGTCCTTGGGAGAGATCATGGTTACATCATTCTGGAAGGGACTGTAATAATAAGCCCCGTTCGTATAAGTCCCGATCCATAAAGTCTGGTTCCTGTCGACCAGAAGACTGTGGATGGAGGAGATCTCGGATTCATTGTTCGCATTGGTACGAATCGGGAACGGTTTTATCTTCGTTGTGGTCAAGTCCATGATGTTTAATCCGTCGAATGTGCCGATTAATAGCGTGCTGTCGTTTAAATAAACGAATTTCCGGACGGCCGGGCTGGACAGGTTCGAATTGGCATTGTCGAAATGGGTGATTTGCCGTGTCCGGGAATTGTATAGATAGATCCCGTGGGCATACGTCCCCATCCATACCAGGCCGTCAGGACCGGCCAGTATCGTGTTGATAATGTCCTGCTGCGTATGGCCTTTTGCCAGTTGTGGAAGTTTGACCTGGCTGACGAATCTCCAGTCGGAAGTATAGATGAACATTCCGTGCTGGGTGGTTCCGATATAAATGGTTCCGTCTTCGGATTGTGAAACGGCATTTATTTCTCCTTGTATCTCTTTTAATGTGTTGAGGGGGCTTAGTGTGTTGTCGCTTCGGCAGACATACACTTTGTTGTCGGAAAAGGTGTATATCGACGAATCGTTCCTGTGAAGCAGAAAACAGCGTATTTCCTGGTTGGGGGAGGCTTCGTTGGGGTAATGGCGGAAGACTTTCTTATCGGCATACCGGATCGAGTTGAGGCCGTTAGTCGTTCCGATCCATATATTCTTTGCTTTATCTTCGGTGATTGCCAGGATATGGCTGTCGCTGAGTGTTGTCGAATCGCTTACTTCGTTTCGATACACCTTGAACTCGTATCCGTTATATTGATTGATTCCATTTCTCGTTCCCAACCATAAATAACCATCCGAATCCTGGAAAATATCCAGGACCGAGAGCTGGGAAAGCCCGTCTTCTATCCCTAAATGATTGAAATAGTCATATTTGAGATTTTCCCCCTGTATTATATATATGACATTGGATAATAGGAGGGAAAGGTATAGGAAATATCGTCTCATTGCTGTTCATGCCGGTTTTTATTCAAAATCAATGTCGACGGCATTTTTTGAAGTGCTTCTTTACGGTGTTCGGATACGTCGTTCCAAGTGTCGTAGCTGATCAGCATAAAATTATAACCGTTGAACAATCCCGGCGTCAGGTCTTTGTCCGCCAATATCTTCGCTTGCGGGACAGAAGCTGTAAATTCTTCGATCGCTTCGATGATCTTGTCGTATCCGGGAGTCGTCGTGCTTGCTTTATTGACGATGCCGACAGAGCCGTGGGTCGTCTTCAGCAATGTCCTTGTATAGTCAAGCAGGAAGAGGTCTTCTTCGGAGCTGATGATGACCAATGCATTGGAGGCCTTTACGAAATTGCGGTTGATGAACACGCCGACATCGCAATTGCTGCGGGCGATAAACATCTTGGTCTTGTCTTTCAGCAAGGCTCCGGGATAAAACCAGGATTCGGGGGCTTTGAAGCGTTTGAAATAACGGTTATAGAAAGAAGTGCGGTAGCGGGTAGCCTCGATATCGTCCGGCGAGTTGCTCATGGAGATACCGGAACCGACCAGCAGGAAGTCGAATCCTTCGTTGTTGACAATGTCGCAAATGTCCTGCCCGGCGTTGTTCGACACCTCGTAGCGCGTATGGATGTGCATGCCTAATTTTTTGGCTCCATACAAGATAGGGCCGAAGCTCACCTCCTCGAAATTGTCCGTATGCAACGGATTGACATCGGAACCGACAGTCAGGTGAAGCGCCGTCAGGTCCAGTTTGTTCTTTCCACGGGCAAACATCTGGTGGGCGACATCGAGCATGATCTGACCGTTTCCGGCACGTCCGAACGAAAGAAGCACCTTGAATGTCCCGTCGGTCGGCTCCGAATAGACCAGATGTTCCTTGATCTTTTCGCGGGTCTTGAAGCATAATTTAATGAAAGAAACCAGCGGTATCGTCATAAAGGTCGTGACCAATGTCATCAAAACCAACATCACGAAAATGGAAGGCGGCAATATCTTCATCTCATAGCCGATCGTCAGCACGACCAGCTCCATCAAACCGCGCGTATTCATCAAGGCCCCGATGTAGAGGCTGTCTTTCCAGCTTTCCCCGACAAATCGGGCGGAGAACATGGCTCCTCCGAACTTTCCGATGATGGCTACGGCTATAAAGATTCCGCACATGGCCCAAAGCTCCGGTGTGTTCAACAGGCCGATCTCCGTGCGCAGTCCGGTCGATACGAAGAAGAGCGGCAGGAAGAGCGCCAATGACACGTCTTCCACCTTTTCTGTCATGATCTTGCGGAATTTGATATTTCCCGGCATGACCACGCCTGCAATAAAGGCGCCGAAAAGCGCGTGCAACCCCAATATCTCGGTAAAATAGGAGGATACGATCAGCAACAGGAACATCAAGGCTACCAGCGCTTTGTCGATTACCTCTTTATTATGGTATATGTGCCCGATCATCCGCAAAAAAGGACGAACGGCAAAAAACATGAAGAGGATATACAGGATAGAGAATAATATGTTGTAAACGGCGCTCAGCATACTGCCTGCCTGGGCGATGGCTATCACGACGGCCAGCAGGCACCAGGCCGTAATGTCTCCATTGGCGGCGCTTGCCAGCGAAATGGTTCCCAAATGCGTTTTGGTCAACCCTTTTTCCTGGATAATACGGGCCAGGACAGGAAAGGCCGTGATGCTCATGGCAATCCCGATGAACAGGGCGAACGAGAGGAACGGCGTCCCTTTATGGGCGTAGGATTCATAGACATAATAGGCTGTCAGCATACCGAAGAAAAACGGAACGATCGTGCTGGTATGGCTGATCAGGATAGTCTCTTTCAGCTTTTTGCGGACTTCGCCGATGTCCAGTTCCATACCGATGGCGAACATGAAAAGGATCAGGCCGAATTGGCTCAATATGGTAATGTTGCCTAATGATTCGGGGGGAAAAAGAAATGCGGATGCTTCCGGCAGGAGATGGCCGAGCACAGACGGGCCGAGTACGATCCCGGCTACGATTTCACCGATGACGGTGGGTTGGCCGATCTTTTGGAACATCCAGCCGAACAGGCGGCAGACGATTAATATCGTAATGATTTGCAAAAGGAGGATTCCGATTGAAGATTGGATATGATGAGTGACCGAATCCCAGAACACAAAAAATCCTTCCCCCATATTCTGAGGGGCGTTTTGCATCGACTGGATAGCCGTATCGACTTGACGACTTTCTCCTTCTTTGACTATGAAATACATGAGTGAGCCAAAGACCAGGATCATCATCAAATAAAAGGCTATGCTTTTTGTTCCCTTACTCATCTGCTATCTTTAAACGGTTTCTTGCAAAAATAAGAAAAGGAATTAAATATAACTCCTTGTGCGGTGAGAATTTTTATTGGCGATTTTGTTTTTTTGTCAAAATGCCCGATTTACATTGATATGCCTTTTATCTACCCTTATTGTAATATAATAAAAAAAGCCATTGGTCCGAATCGAAACTACTACCGCATCTAATTCGATTTTCTACCCCATATAGCCTCAATTAGTAGCAAGGGTAATATTTTTTAACAAACAGCTGATTTTGTTATGGCGTTAAGAATCAATTATTTATTGTGAATGTTGATTTCAAGGGGGGATATTGTCAGATTTTTACAGGATTTTGATGTGGTTGTATTGGTAAATGAAACTTTGAAGATGGAGAGTTTATATCTGTTGAAAATAGGAAAGTATCCGGACTTTTTGTATATATGTTAGTTTTTTCTTCTATCTTTGTGCGAAACCAATCTCAATAAATCATGGAGTCGCTAAATCTAATAAAGAATGACCCTTGGCTGGCCCCCTATAAGGAGGCAATAGAAGGACGGTACCAATACGTGGTAAACAAAGAGAAGAGCCTGACCGGTAACGGCAAACAGACGTTGTCGGAAATGGCCTCCGGGTATCTTTACTTCGGATTGCACAAGACAAAGAGTGGATGGGTATTTCGTGAGTGGGCACCCAATGCTACCGCTATGTACCTGATCGGAACTTTCAACGGATGGAAGAAAGACGGCCGGTATAAGTTACGACGGTTGGGCAATGGCATTTGGGAGATCGCGCTTCCGGAAGATTTGCTGCATCATGAAGACCTGTTCAAACTTCTGGTCGAGTGGGAAGGAGGCAGCGGAGAACGCATTCCTGCATGGACACGGCGTGTCGTTCAGGATGAAAATACCAAAATTTTCAGTGCGCAAGTATGGAATCCGGAGAAGCCGTATGTATTCAAGCGTAAACGGTTCAAGCCCGATGTCTCTCCTTTGCTGATTTATGAATGCCATATCGGTATGGCTTCGAATGAAGAGAAAGTCGGCAGTTACGACGAATTCCGCCGTATGGTGCTACCCCGTATTGCAAAGGAAGGGTATAACGCCATTCAGATCATGGCTATCCAGGAACATCCTTATTATGGCTCGTTCGGTTATCATGTCAGCAGTTTTTTTGCCGCATCTTCCCGTTTCGGTACGCCGGAAGAACTTAAACAGTTGATAGACGAGGCTCATGGCATGGGGATCGCCGTGATTATGGATATCGTCCATAGCCACGCTGTCAAGAACGAAGTAGAAGGCCTCGGACGTTTCGACGGGTCTTACACGCAATATTTCCTGGGCGGTACCCGTCGCGAGCATCCGGCATGGGATTCCCTCTGTTTCGATTATGGAAAGAATGAAGTGCTTCATTTCCTGTTGTCGAACTGCAAGTTCTGGCTGGACGAGTATAAATTCGACGGTTTCCGTTTCGATGGCGTGACCTCGATGCTTTATTACAGTCACGGGCTGGGCGAGGCATTTTGCAATTACGGCGATTATTTTAACGGTCATCAGGATGGTGATGCCATTGCCTACCTGACATTGGCGAATAAGCTTATCCACGAAGTCAATAAGAATGCGATTACGATTGCCGAAGAGGTAAGTGGAATGCCCGGCTTGGCTGCCAAATATGAAGATGGCGGTTATGGCTTCGACTACCGCATGGCAATGAACATCCCCGATTACTGGATCAAGACGATCAAGGAAAAGAAAGACGAAGACTGGCATCCTTCTTCCATCTGGTGGGAGACGACGAACCGCCGTGCCGATGAAAAGACAATCAGCTATGCGGAAAGCCATGACCAGGCGTTGGTGGGTGACAAGACGATCATCTTCCGTCTGATCGATGCCGACATGTATTGGCATATGCAGAAAGACGATCACAATTTTATGGTGGAACGCGGTGTGGCGTTGCATAAAATGATCCGCCTCGTTACGGCATCCACGATCAACGGTGGTTATCTGAACTTTATGGGAAATGAATTCGGCCATCCGGAATGGATCGATTTTCCGCGCGAAGGAAATGGCTGGTCGCATAAGTATGCACGCCGCCAATGGGATTTGGTCGATAATATGGATTTGAAATATCATTTCTTGGGCGATTTCGACCGCGAAATGTTGGAGTTGATCCGTAGCGTGAAGAATTTCCAGTCCACTCCGATACAGAAAGTCTGGGATAACGATGGGGATCAGATTCTGGCTTATAGGCGAAAAGACTTGGTGTTCGTTTTCAATTTCAGTCCGACGAAATCGTTTACCGATTACGGTTTCCTTGTGCCTAAGGGTGAATATGAAGTGGTGCTGAATACCGATGCCACCCGTTTCGGTGGTTTCGGGCTCGCGGATGATTCCATCCGCCATTTCACACAATTTGATCCATTGTATAAAAAAGAGAAAAAAGAATGGCTCAAATTATATCTTCCGGCACGCAGTGCTGTTGTATTGAGGAAAGGAAAAGAAAATTAAGAAATAAGGTTCTTGGCTCTTAATTTTTAAATTTTTAATTTTTAATTCAGAAAAGTCATGTTATATCCAATGACATTTAAGCCTATCCTCAAGAAGATTATCTGGGGGGGGGCTGACATCTGCCCGTTTAAGGGCATCGCTCCGGTGCAGGAAGGTATCGGCGAAAGTTGGGAACTTTCACATGTTGAGGGTAATTATTCCGTTGTAGATAATGGTGCACTCGCGGGTAAAACGCTGGATGAACTGATCCGTACATATGGCAAGCAACTGTTGGGGGAAAAGGTGATCGAACAATTCGGTCCCACATTCCCATTGTTGATCAAGTTTATCGATGCACGCGACGATTTGTCTATCCAGGTTCATCCGGATGACGAACTGGCTAAGAAACGCCATAATTCCTTTGGCAAGACAGAAATGTGGTATGTGATCAATGCAACCAAAGGCGCCGGTTTGTATTCCGGTTTTTCAAAGCAGATCGATGCGGATGAATATGTGAAACGTGTCGAGGACAATACGATCATGGACGTGTTGCAGCGTTACGAGGTCAATCCGGGTGATGTTTTCTTCCTGCCCGCGGGCCGTGTACACGCGATTGGGGCCGGTTGTTTCATTGCTGAAATCCAGCAGACGAGCAATATCACCTATCGTATATATGATTACGACCGTAAGGGACCGGACGGCAAAGGGCGCGAATTGCATACCGAACTGGCAAAGGATGCGATCGACTATACCTTGTACCCGGACTACCGCACCCATTACAAAGCGCATACGAATGCGACCGTGGAACTTGCCGCCTGCAAGTATTTTACGACTAATTTGTTGGATATCGATACGATCATGGTCCGTGATTTTTCCTATTTGGATTCTTTTGTCGTTTACATCTGCATGGAAGGCAAAGCTTCTATCCGTGACAATAAAGGCAATGAAATTTATATTCACCAGGGACAAACGGTCCTGATCCCGGCTGATACGGACGTCGTGACAATTTCACCGGTTCCGGGCGCCAAGTTTATGGAGACGTATATTGGATAAAAACCCATAGGGTTAAAGGGCGTAACCCTATGGGTTAGGAGGTGTAAAGCATAGGGTTATGGAATAGATAGAATGCCGCAGGCTTTTCCGGATGATCCGGAGGCCTGAGGCATTTGTTTTTTATTCGATTGTCAGCTCTAATTGCTGCAACGCTTTGTCGTCGGATGAACCGCCGTAAAGTATCTGGTACTTTCCGGGACGGACTTCCATCGTTTGCGTATTGTCGTTAAAAGAGTGGAAGGCTTCGGGAGCCAGTTCGATGTTGGCTTCCTGGCTTTCGCCGGCTTTTACGTGGACACGCAAGAATGCCTTCAACGCCTTGATCGGCCCTGCCGGATCGTTCGGGTTTTTAATATAGACTTGTGCGACTTCATCGCCATCCGTTTTACCGGTGTTGGCAATGTCGAATGTCAGTGTGACGGATTGGTCTTTGGCGATCTTGCCGGAAGACAGCTTTGCATTCCGATAGGCAAAGTCCGTGTAGCTCAAGCCGTATCCGAACGGATAAAGCGGCGTTTCGGTCATATAGCGATAGGTACGGCCTTTCATGCTATAATCTTCGAAGTCCGGCAACTGGTCGATCGACTTGTAGAATGTGACCGGCAGGCGGCCTGACGGGTTGTAGTCGCCAAACAGGATGTCGGCAACCGCTGTCCCAGCTTCCTGCCCGCCATACCAGGCGTTCAGGATGGCGTCGATGTTGGCGTCTTCCCAGTTCAAAGCCAGGGCGCTACCCGTACAAAGCACGTAAACGATGGGTTTACCCGTCGCTTTCAGCGCTTTTACCATTTCTTGCTGCACTTTCGGTATTTCGATATTGGTTCGGTCTCCTTTTTTGAAGCCTTCCACGTTGACCGGCATTTCTTCGCCTTCCAGGCGGGGAGAAATACCTCCGACATAGACGATCACATCCGCATCTTTGACTTTGGCGGCCGTGGCGGCATAATCGACAGGTCGCCGCGTACCGATCTGGAAATTGAGGTCGGCGCTTCCCGCGCGTTGCATATATTCGATCTTGACAGGGTATTTCTTTCCTTTTTCCGCATTCAGCGTATAGGTCTTTTCCGCTCCGTATTCGTTTTCCCATACTTCGGCGACTTTTTCATCTCCGATAAAGAGACGGAAGGCGTCGTTTCCCGACAACTTGATCTCGACCTGTTCCGTCTCAGGCGCTTCAAACTCGCCGGTAAAACGTGCCGTGAAATTCGTCAGGTTTACGTTCGGTGCGAACTGCGTGTTTCCACCTGTCGTATAATGCAGCTGGCTTGCCAAACCTTTG
Source organism: Parabacteroides sp. (assembly GCF_977054455.1). NCBI lineage: Bacteria > Pseudomonadati > Bacteroidota > Bacteroidia > Bacteroidales > Tannerellaceae > Parabacteroides > Parabacteroides sp. Next base: position 53,490 of record NZ_CDRTCT010000001.1, read on the forward strand.
TAAGCGGCTTCCCCCTTGAATTCCGTATTGTTGAAGAATTCGGAGGCGAATCCCTGTCCGGCTGGAGAGGTGATGTGGTTGCCCAAGTCCTGGATGACGAAGTCGGCGGCATGATTGCATCCTAATTCGTAGATTACTTCAGTATCGGGCACTTTGTTGCGGATCCCTTCCAGTATCGTTACGGTATGCGTCGGGAAACCGTTGTAGTTGGCCCAAAGCATGGTCGAGTCGGCGGCATTCGGACCGACAACTGCAATTTTCCGGATTGTTTTGCTCAGCGGCAACGTGTTGTTCTTGTTCTTCAGCAATACCATGCTCTTATGTGCCATTTCGAGTGCTTGTGCCACATGTTCGGGGCTTTCCACCACGCTGTACGGGATTTGGGCGTATGGAACCCGTTCGTCCGGATCGAACATGCCCAGTTCGAAGCGACCTTTCAGCAGGCGGCGGAGGGAAACATCCAGATCGTTTTCGGATATCTTCCCGTCCTTCAGGGCTTTGATCAAAGCCCGGTAGCTGTTGCCGCATTCCAGGTCCGTTCCGCTCAGGACGGCATCGGCCGAAGCGCTTTCCGCATCGGGATGGGTTTCGTGGCGGGGCGTACGTTCGTCCCGTTGCCAGAAGTCGTTGATCGCACCGCAGTCGGAAAGGATGATGTTTTCATATCCCCAACTGTTCCGAAGGATGTCGATGAGCAGTTTGTCACTGCTGCAACAGGGCTTGCCTTGATAGCGGTTGTAGGCGCACATGACTTCCTGCACATTCCCTTCTTTCACCAGAGCCTCGAAAGCCGGCAGGTAGGTTTGCCATAAATCGCGGGGCGTTACCGTGACATCAAATTCGTGACGGTTCCATTCCGGCCCGCTATGGACGGCATAATGCTTGGCGCATGCATGTGTCTTGAAGTATTTCGGATCGTCTCCCTGCAAGCCTTTCACTACGGCAACGCCCATCCGCTCCGTCAGGTACGGGTCTTCTCCGTATGTCTCCATGCCGCGGCCCCAGCGGGGATCACGGAAGATGTTGATGTTCGGGGTCCAGAAGGTCAAGCCTTTGTAGCGGTCGTATTCTTTATCCCTTTGATACTGATGGTATTTGGCGCGAGCTTCGTCGCTCACCATCGTGAATGTCTCGTATAGGGCATCGTCATCGAAAGTTGCCGCCATCGCGATTGCCTGCGGGAAAACGGTCGCTTTTCCGGCGCGTGCGACACCGTGCAAGGCCTCGTTCCACCAATCGTATTCGGGAATACCGAGGCGTTCGATTGCCGGAGTCGTATTCATCATTTGTCCGACCTTCTCTTCGGCGGTCAGACGCTTCAAGAGGTCGTCTATGCGTTCGTCGATAGGGAGATCTGGGTTGCGAAACGGATACTCTTCTTGTCTTTGGCTACAAGAAACAGACAGCAATAATGTTAGTGCTGCCACCGTCAGATGTTTCATTCTCATGTTATTAAATTTTAGATATTGTATGATTTACGTTTTATCTTATTGTAAGATGTTTGTTATTAGCTATTTATTGTGATAAATTATGTTGCAAAGCTAATGGTTTACTTGCATTACTTCAAGTAGAATTACTTAAAATAGGTTACTTCGTCCGTTATTTTTGCAAATGTCCTATTTTTGTAAGATCGAATAATAAAAAGAAAGAGAGATGAAGAAATTTTTAAGCATGCTTTTGATAGCGGCGGGACTTGTGTCTTGCGGAGATGATGATAAGCCGTCTGTTCCTGAGTTGAATAAACTGACGAACGTGACATGTACGAAAGACGGGAATGCTTTTTTTAGCGCGGATATTACTTACGACCAGGACAAACAAATCAATCGGATAGTATTGAATACGGAAGGAAATCAGTTTACCGATAATTATATTATAGTTGATAAGACGATTTCCGTAAGCGGCGTGAAAATGGTCGACGGCTCTATGACTAATCCGTTTGTTCATACGGTTTACACGTTGAGCGGAAATATGATTGCGACCAAGGAAGAAAAATCCGAAAACAAGTATATGAGTAATGTTGTCTATACGGCGGCAGAAAACAGGTACACGTATAATTCCAATTGGTTGAAATCGGTCTCGCAGGTTAGACAGTGGCCGAACGAGAACGGTTCGGGATATCAGAAGAGAGAAATGGGTGAAGTGGATCGCTATTCATGGGAAAACGGAAACGTGGTGCACTACGCTTTCCTGCCACAGAAAGAGATTACATATGAATATAATTCCCAATTGCGTCCGGAAAACTTCCCGTTCCGGGTTGTCAATTCATTTCAACCGGTCGGTTTTGATGTGATTTCACCGATCAACCTGTTGTATGGGAAGATGAATCGGGATCTGCCGACCCGTGCCTATTGGTATAATGTCTCCGAGGCAACGGATATCTGCGCCGAATATACATTCCGCTATACGTTGACCGGCGATTATATCACTGGCATGACGATTGAAGAAAAGATCAACCCCGTGAACGGCGCTACTGCGGAAAAGCACACGTATGAATATGCGTTTATCTATAATCTCGTGGTAGAGCAGAAGTAGAACGTCTACTTCAATAAATCGGGGCGTAACCGGGCAGTCCTTTCCTGGGCTTGTTGCAAGCGCCATTCTTCAATCTTGCGTTGGTGTCCGGACAAGAGGACTTCGGGTACTTTCCAACCGTTGTAATCGGCTGGCCGGGTATAGACCGGAGGAGCCAGCAAATCATCCTGGAATGAGTCGGAGAGGGCGCTTTGTTCGTCGCCGATTGCTCCGGGGATGAGGCGTACGACAGCATCTGTAATGATGGCGGCAGCCAGTTCGCCTCCAGTCAGGACATAATCGCCAACGGATATTTCTTTTGTGATCAGGTGCTCGCGGATGCGGTAGTCGATCCCTTTGTAATGCCCGCAAAGGATGATCAGATTCTCCAGCATCGACATGCTGTTTGCCATCGGCTGGTTGAAGGTTTCCCCGTCCGGTGATGTGTAAATGACTTCATCATATTCCCTTTCGCTTTTCAAAGCCGAGATGGCCCGGTCGATAGGCTCGATCTGCATTACCATGCCGGCTTCACCTCCGAAAGGATAATCGTCCACGCGCCGCCATTTGTTGGTCGTGTAATCCCGCAGATTATGTAGATGTATTTCAGCCAAACCTTTGTCCTGTGCCCGTTTCACGATAGAGCAGTTCACCATTCCTTCGATCATTTCGGGAAGTACGGTCAGTATATCTATGCGCATCATATATTATTTCAGATTTAGGATACAAAGGTAGGAGATTTATGGTAGTCCGCAAAATATAAGGAGGTATAGCCATAATTTAGGCACGGATTACCGAGTGAATCCGTGCCTAAAAGATCGTGAGCACTTTCACTTAAATACAGTCATCGTCAGTCTTCTTTGCGATGAAGAAGGTATATCCGTAAAATTCTTTATACTTGCGATATAGAACTTCTTCTGAAGATTGAAGTGCGCTGAATTCTTCGGCGGTTTTATTTCCTGCATATTTACTAAGAAAGATCTTCCGGGCTGCAATCTTGGGAACAAAATAATGCTCTGTCCAGCAGGTCTCAGGCAGAACGAATGTGGCAACAGGCAGATATCCAGCCTTGTATATCTTGGCAACCTGGTTGGGAATCGTGTCTATTTCAGGATATGCATCTACCCAGTAATCGTTGATTTCCTTAGGACGTTCGTCTGTAAACCACGAGCTTTCAGAAACAGCGATATAACCTCCTTTTTTCAAATATTTACGCCATTCCTTCAAGCCCCGTTCAAAGCCGATATTATAAATGGCACCTTCCGACCAGATCAGATCAAATTCCTCTTCCTGAAAGGGAAGGTTATCCATTGATCCGACGATCCCTTTTACTCTGTCTTGCCAGCCTGACCGTTTCGCATTACGATTGAAGATCTCAATAAAGCCGGGAAAGAGGTCGACCCCGGTGATTTGTCCTGGTGCATGTCCGGCCAATACCATTGTTTGGCCGCCTGTCCCGCATCCGATGTCGGCGATAAGGGATGTATCGGTGAGATTATCTATAAAGCTCAATGCTTTCAGTGTCACTTCGGGACTTCCGGGTCCCTGCCGTTCCATATTGGAAAAAAAGTCACAGATCAAATTAAGTTCGAAATCGTGAATCGTTTTATTTTCGTTACTCATTGCCTTGATGAATATTGCGCATACGGAAAGCATAACAATGCTCTCTTTATTGTACACAGATTAAACTTGAATTATCATAATAAAAGAAACACTCTCAAAAGAATTTCCGAGAGCAAACGAAGGGACAATCTGTATCGGAAGAACAGATTGTTTAAAGAACCGAATCCGATTTAAATGTCTTTCTCATGCCGCAAAGATACAAATTTATTCATTATAATTTCTCCCGCATGGAATTTTAGTTCCATGCTCGTATAATTTTAGTTCCATGGGCATGGAACTATATTTTCGTTTTGCTATTGTCCCATATTTTAAATAATTATTTGTACTTTTGTCCGTCAATTTGGCGTCGGCCGGACGGCCCGTCTCTTTACTGAATAAATTTTAAAGCGATGAATATATCTTACAATTGGCTGAAAGATTATCTTGATTTTGATTTACAGCCTGATGAAGTAGCAGCAGCACTTACCTCTATCGGTTTGGAAACCGGTGGAGTAGAAGAAGTTCAAACCATTAAAGGCGGATTGGAAGGACTTGTCATCGGTGAAGTTCTTACTTGCGAAGAACATCCGAATTCCGATCACTTGCACATTACAACCGTGAATGTAGGCGGCGCGGAACCCCTTCAGATTGTTTGTGGCGCGCCGAATGTGGCTGCCGGACAGAAAGTGGTTGTCGCTGTAAACGGCACTAAATTGTATGATGGTGACGAGTGCTTTACGATCAAGCGTTCCAAGATCCGTGGCGTTGAATCGAACGGCATGATCTGTGCTGAAGATGAAATCGGTATCGGGACGGATCATGCAGGCATCATCGTACTGCCGGCTGATGCGGTAGTCGGTACTCCGGTCAAAGAATATTATAATGTGAAGAGCGACTATGTGCTGGAAGTCGATATCACGCCGAACCGCGTGGATGCCACTTCTCATTTCGGCGTAGCCCGCGACCTCGCCGCTTACTTGAAACAGAACGGTAAGCCTGCCCACCTGAAACGTCCGAGTGTGGATGCTTTCAAGATTGATGACGAAACTCCGGCTATCGAAGTAGTCGTTGAAAATAAAGAAGCCTGCCTGCGCTATTCTGGCATCACGATCAAAGGCGTAACCGTTAAGGAAAGCCCGGAATGGTTGCAGAACCGCTTGAAGGTGATCGGCATGCGTCCTATTAATAATGTGGTGGATGTCACGAACTATATCCTACACGGCGTGGGACAGCCTTTGCACTCTTTCGATGCTGATAAGGTCAAAGGCAATAAAGTCGTGGTGCGCTCGGCGACGGAAGGCTCCAAGTTTGTGACGCTCGATGGTGTGGAACGTACGTTGACCGACCGTGACCTGATGATTTGCAATGTGGAAGAGCCGATGTGTATCGCCGGTGTATTCGGCGGACTCGATTCCGGCGTGACGGAACAGACCAAGAATGTATTCCTGGAAGCCGCCACTTTCCATCCGACCTGGATTCGTAAGACAGCCCGTCGTTTCGGCCTGAATACGGATGCTTCTTTCCGCTATGAACGCGGCCTCGATCCGAACCAGACGGTTGAAGTGATGAAACGTGCCGCCCTGTTGATTCAAGAAGTGGCAGGCGGAACGATTACGGGCGCCATTCAGGATATCTATCCGGCTCCGGTTGCCCCCTATCGTGTGGAACTGACTTACAACAAGGTCAATACGTTGATCGGCAAGGTGATTCCGGTTGAAACGGTCAAGAGCATTCTGGATAGCTTGGAAATGAAGATCGTTTCCGAAACGGCTGAAGGTCTGGTGGTCGATGTGCCCGTATATCGTATCGATGTACAGCGCGATGTCGACGTGATCGAAGATATTCTCCGTATTTACGGATATAATAATGTGGAATTCAGTGACAATGTGAAGTCCAATCTGAGTTATCAGACTCCGACCGACCGCAGTTATAAATTGCAGAACCTGATTTCCGAACAACTTTGCGGTTGCGGTTTCAATGAGATTCTGAATAACTCGCTGACACGCTCGGCTTACTATGACCATCTTTCCACTTATCCGGTTTCTCACTGTGTGATGTTGATGAATCCGTTGAGCGCTGATCTGAATTGCATGCGCCAGACGTTGTTGTTCGGAGGCTTGGAAAGTGTCGAACATAATGCGAAACGCAAGAATGGCAATATCCGTTTCTTTGAATTCGGAAACTGCTACGATTACAATATCGACCATAAGAAGGAAGGTGAAACATTGGCCGAATTCTCGGAAGAATACCGTTTGGGCTTGTGGGTGAGCGGTAGCCGTGTGGATAACAATTGGGCGCATCCGAATGAAAAGTCTTCCGTCTACGAACTGAAAGCGTATGTCGAAAATATCTTGGTTCGGCTCGGTGTGAACTTGCAGAAGGTTATCTTCGGCAATCTGGCTAACGATATCTATTCGGCAGGTTTGAGCATTACCACTTCGTCCGGTCGTCAGTTGGGTACGATGGGTATCGTCAACCCGAAGATCTGCAAAGAAATGGATATTGAAACGGAAGTCTATTATGCAGAACTTTCCTGGACATTGTTGATGAAAGAAATCAAGAAGAGCAAGGTTACCTTCTCTGAAATCTCCAAGTTCCCGGCTGTAAAACGCGACCTCGCCCTGTTGCTGGATAAGAACGTCCAATTTGCCGAAATTGAGAAGGTCGCAACCGAGAGCGAACGTAAACTGTTGAAAGGCGTTGCTTTGTTCGATGTGTACGAAGGAAAGAACCTGCCGGCAGGAAAGAAATCGTATGCAGTCAGCTTCTATCTGCAGGATGAAGGGAAGACTTTGAATGATAAGCAGATCGACGCTATCATGAAAAAGATCAGGACGAACCTGGAACAGAAGTTGGGTGCACAATTGAGATAATTGAAAATTAAGAATTAAAAATCAAAAAATAAAGATCATAAATCATGGGAAGAGCGTTTGAGTTTCGCAAAGCGAGAAAGTTTAAGCGTTGGGGCAATATGGCCCGTGTATTTACTAAGTTAGGTAAAGAAATTACGATAGCCGCAAAAGCAGGTGGTCCGGATCCTGAGAACAACCCGCATTTGCGTGCATTGATGCAGAATGCCAAGAAAGAGAACATGCCGAAGGAAAATGTGGAACGCGCTATCAAACGTGCGGTCGAAAAAGATTTCTCCGGTTATAAGGAAATGACTTACGAAGGTTATGGACCTCACGGTATCGCTATTTTCGTAGAAACGGCAACCGACAATACGACCCGTACGGTGGCAAACGTTCGTAGCTATTTCAACAAACACGGCGGTTCACTTGGTACGAGCGGTAGCCTCGAATTCCTGTTCGATCATAAGTGTGTATTCCATATTGCCAAAAAAGAAGGTATCTCGCTGGAAGATCTGGAACTGGAATTGATCGATTACGGTGTAGACGAACTGGATGAAGACGAAGATGAAGTAGTCATTTACGGCGAATTTGCACAGAACTCCGCTATTCAGAAATACCTCGAAGAAAATGGCTTCGACATTACAAGTAGCGAATTTGTACGCATTCCGAACGACTTGAAAGAAGTTACAGCCGAGCAGCGTGAAGCAATCGAAAAATTGATCGAGAAGTTGGAAGAAGACGACGACGTCCAGAATGTGTTCCACAATATGAAGGAAGACGAAAGCGAAGACGAAGAATAAGTTCGTCATTGTTATAAAATAAAAAAGAGAGTGCTGGGATTATTAACCCTCAGTACTCTCTTTTTTATTTTATATCCGCCTTTATATCGAAAATTCTTCTTTCCTTTGTCATACTTTATTTCAATACAAATACATTTTTTAGAAATTATGAAAAGTTTTAGAGCTCTACTTTGTGTTATTTTGTTGGCCTTCTCAGGCGCGATTGTGAGTAATGTGATGGCCCAAAAGGAATTGGGAGTGTTTAATTCTTTAGCAGTAGGCGTGGGCGTCGGTACTACCGGTATCGATGTGAATGTGGCGACTCCCATCACTCCCCACTTTGCTTTACGTGGCGGCTTTTCCATTATGCCGAATTTCAGCATGAGTACGGATGTGGATGTCGATGTGGAAGCGGTCGAAGGCGTGAATGTCCCCTCTACGATCGATATGGAAGGAAGCATCAAGCGGGTTTCCGGTGAATTGCTTGTGAATTATTATCCGTTTAAAAAAGGCTCTTTCTTTTTGGCTGCCGGTGCTTACTTCGGTGGGGGTACTTTGCTGAAGATAAGCGGGCATAGTGATGAATTGAAGGAATTGGTAGCCGAAGCCGGCAAGGCCGGTATCGTTATCGGCGATTATACGATTCCGGTAGACAAAGACGGTAACGTGTCAGGCGGCTTGAAGGTCTCAAATTTCCGTCCGTATGTAGGACTGGGGTTCGGCCGTGCCGTACCGAAGAAACGGCTTGGCGTGATGTTCGAATTGGGTGTCCAGTTCCACGGCAAACCGGATGTCTATACGGACTATGGCAATGTAGACAATTTGTTGGATGAAGTCGATCCGGACGATACGTTTTCGAAAGTCATGGATAAGCTGACTGTTTATCCGGTTATGAAGATACGCCTTTGTGGACGGATTTTCTAATTCTGATTTCTAAAAATGAAAGCCTGGCCGTGAAGTCAGGCTTTCATTTTTACTATAAATAAGACGGGATTGCCTTTGTCTGTCCGGTCGGGAAAAGAGTAGGCGAGCTCTTTGCCGCTTTTACAATAACAGTAGGTGTTGCTCTGAAGGTCTATGGATTGAAGTTCGGGAATCTTGCCTGTCTTGTAGAAATTGTCTTCCAGTCCTCCTTGCACGTTATATGCCTTTGTCTTTAGTTGGTCGTAACAAAATGTATAACTGCGTTCCGGCAAGGTAGGATCGTAGTGTGTGGAGACTAAAAAACGTGTCCCGATCTGCAAGGGAAGAATCTTAGCATAGTCCTCCGTGACGGCCAACTGGTTGCAACTGATAAGATAGAGTGTGTCGTTCAAGATGTGGGCCGGCTGTAAGGATGGAGCTTGTACATACACGTGCCCGTCCTTGACGGCTATTTCGGGACCTGTCTTGTGATTGATATCCATCCGTCCTAAGTCGGCTGCGTCCAGTTTGCGTTTCCCGACTTCTTTAAAACCGAGATCGAACTTATAGAGCCATTGTTCGACTGTCGGAGCTTGTCTGTTTTCTGAATTGACCAAGTCGATTGTCGCCCACAGGTGGTTGTCAAAGTAAGCCATATGCCCGAACGTTTTCCATGAAGCATCTTGAGGGAGAATGCTTTGGAAAAGGAGTTGCCCGTCGTAATCGTAATAATACACCTCATGTCCGGTGCCGATCACGATCAGCCGGTCGTGGACGGGATCGACCGCGTAATCGGCCAGTTCGACAGGCTGTCCCGTTCCCGGCCGGTGTGCCGTTATTTGTCCGAGAAATTGGCCGGAACTGTTGAAATGATAAAGTCGACGATCACTGACAAGGAAGATGTCTTCCCGGTCGCGCTTGATCATCTTGATCTTTTTCAAGGGACAATGTTCATTTGTTTCCAAAGGAATGGCGATCACCTCCTCGGCAACATCGGACAGGCTTCCTTCCGGTTGGCATTGAGGCAAATCGGTATTACAGATCATTTGATATCCGATCCGGCCGTATAAGGCCATCAGGCATATAAATAAAAGATTGAAGGTTTTTCTCATCTCATTTCTAATTTAAAATACTATCCAACCATTCCTTTGTATAAACGGACGATACTGCCGGTTTATTGCAAGGATATCTTAATCTTGCAAGAAAACCCAGTTGTTTTCGGAGGACAATTCTTCCCGGTACCGGAATCCTTCCCAGGTAAAACCTTTTAATGCTTCCGGATCGGTAATCCGGTTTTTAATGATGTAACGGGTCATTTGTCCACGCGCCATCTTGGCGTAGATCACGATTGTTCCGGCTTTACCGTTTTTCCAGACTTTAAAATCCGGTGTGATGATACGGACGGATTGTTCTATCTTTTTCCAGTCGAATGATGGTTGCAGGTCCATGCTGCCCAGGTTGACCAGCAGGTTGTCGTCGGCTTTCACCTCTTCGATAAGCGGTTCTGTTTGCCGGCTACGCCAGTAAGCATACATATTCCCTTCTCCTAATTCGGGCAGTTTTACATCATATTCCATCCGGTAAGGTTTGATCAGGTCTAACGGACGAAGGAGACCGTAACAGATGGAAACGAACCGCAGGTGATCCTGGGCAAAGCGGAAGTCCGCCTCAGTAAAATCTTTGGGATGGATGTTCTTGAATACGACACCCGTATAAGCTAACAAAGCCTGTAGCGGTTTCTCTTCCGCAGAATGGAAATGCTGAAAACGGTTATAACTTTCCAGCATCAACTTGGGGCTGAGCTTTAGCATCTTGCCTAATTCTTCGGCGGGATATTGAGCCATGTGCAATGCAATCTCGATCGCTTCCTGGTTAAACCGGGGTATTGTACCGCCGGGAGCTTTTATTTTGGATGTTCCGGCCATCGTCTTGGCCGGAGATAAGATGATATGCATACTTGTGAATGTCTTTGGTTTCTGTCAGTAAAATTAGTTATTTTTTTTCATAATGAAGGAATAATGCCCTGATTCGAGTTTCACAATACATTCTTTTCCTGTTTCCTTCAAGATTGTGATGCCTTCGGAGCTTGCCAGAGGTTGACCGTTTTCCCGGATGTGGGAACTCCCTTCCGCAGGAAGATAAACGGTTGCTTGTGTATTGATCGGGATCGATATATCCAATTTAAGCAGATTCTCTTTTTTGCTCCATTCGCTTTTGATCGTGCCGTAAAGAGATTCGGTTTCTGTCCGGGCAAATTTCAGGCAGCTGACGGGCGACGGCTTGATAATGAACTGTTGATATCCCGGATGAGCCGGATCGGGACGGATGCCGCCTACGCATTTAATGAACCAGGATGCGATTCCTGTATAACAAGTATGAATGCGGCTCGGCACATCGACATTCCAGTATTCCGGCCAGGTCGTTTCGCCCCGTTTCAGGAAATAACCGTAGCTGGGTTCATTGGTTTCGGACAAGTGACGAGCCATCGTTTCGTTATATTCATGTTTTTCGGTCAGGAATTTCAGCAAGACTGGGAGACCGGAACTTCCCATATCCAAGTACGGGTGGTTGTAGGTGAATTCCTTTTCGAAATGGGAAAGAACGTTTGTGTAGAGGCTGTCTGGAGTAATTTCTCTCAACAGGGGGAAGGCTGTTTGCACTTGATTCCCTTCCATATATAAGCCGGTTTCTTTGTCGAAGAATTGGGATTGTATCTTTTTTTTCAGTGCGTCCAGCCTTTTCCGGTAAAGGGCGGCATCTTCGGGTTTCTCCAACCGTTCTGCGATTTGTGCAACGGTTTCCAGGTTCATGGCATAGACGCAGTTGTTAAAGAAGAATGACTCCGGTGTTCCGCCAAATTCCTTCCTCTGTTCGGGAGCTGCCCAGTCACCCAGGAATTTACCCCCGCCGGCATAGGCTTCAAGTAATCCCCATGCACTGTGCTGATACAGGTATTCGAGCCATTGTCTGGCAGAATTATAGACTGTTTCCAGAATCCGTTTATCTCCGTATGTCAGGTAATATTCCCAACTGATATTCAATCCGGCACTGCTCCACATCGGTCCGCCATAATGCTCGTTGATTTGCGGGGCCGTATGATGTATCCAGCCGGTCCATTCCTGTACATCTGTCCAGTCGCGGACATGTTTGGCCAAATAGGCGGCAGAACGGTAGTTGGGAAGGGCGATTCCCCATGCTGTGGCGAAAGCGACTTCCCCGTATCCCAACCTTTCGCGATGCGGGCAGTCGGAGGTGTAGCCTTCCGTCGTGCACATGCGGTATGTCCATAAATCCGTTTCATATATCCGGTTGAACAAATCATCGGAACAGTTGAAATACCCGCTCTGTTGCAAGTCGGTTGCAATTACATATCCTTTGATATCCGACGTGTGGGGCTTTTGTTTCAAGCCTTCGATATTGATATAGCGCCCGGCGATAAAATTGAAACGGTTGCGGAATGATTCGCCCGGTTCCCCACGGCAGATGTAGAGGTTGCGCTGACCGAAATCCTGCAAGGTTTCCGGATCGTCGGCAACCATGATCACTACGGTGTCGCCGGCAGCCATCCCGTTCATCTTCAGTTCCAGCCATCCGGTGAAATTCTTTCCCATATCGACTTTGTAAATTCCGGGAATCGTGTCGGTTATCTTTTGCGCCGGGAGTGTTTCGATGATGCGGCTTGGTTCCATCATCTGGGCGGACAGGGCGACATTCAGGGAGGTCTCTTCTGCTGCTTGCCATTGTCTGTCGTCAAAAGCAGGACTGTTCCAATCTGTCTCGTATCTCCGGCCGTCAACACATTCGCCTCCCATATCGGAATATTGATATTTGCCGATGTTCCGGCTGTTGCTGGTGCAGCATTTCCAACTGTTGTCCGTACGAATGGAGAGATGGTTTCCGTCTTTTGTACGGATATCGGTCTGTGCCCGCAGGGCCGGATGAATGCTGCCGGAAAAATAATTATAGCGTGCCCAGCCGGGACCGAACCAGATCGCAATCGTGTTCGAACCGCTTTTCAGTAGCCGGGTAATATCGTAAGTGACGTATAATACCCGTTTGTCCAGCCGTGTGAGGGCAGGAGCCAAAACACGGTCATCCGCTTTCTTGCCATTGATATACAGTTCGTGATATCCCATCGAAGCAATGTGTAATAGTGCTTCCTCTGCCGGTTGTGCCAACGAGAAATTTTTCCGGAACCAGATGTGTTGCTCGGCGGGTGCGTCGGGATGTTTTATCCATTGGCTTTTCCAATCGGAGGATGAAAACAGGCCGGTAGAGAAACGGGCGGTCGGGCTCCAGTCGGTCGCTTGGTTGTTCTTGTCGAACGCCCGGACCTTCCAATAATAAGTTTGATCGGAAAGGAGCTTTTTCCCTTCGTAGGCGATAAGAGTGGATTGATTGGAAGAAATTGTTCCGCTGTCCCAGATATCAGCTTCGTCCCGGTCGAGCAGGGCGGGGTTGCTGGCTATCAATAGCCGGTAGGCGGTTTGCTTTTGTCCGCGGGTTAGTACATTGTCGGACAGTTTCCAACAGAAACGTGGCGTTTCCGTGTCGATGCCTAAAGGGGCGGTTTGATATTCGCACTGCAGGTCGTATATATGCATGCTGCTTTCCGCCATACCGTAAATGGGGAACAAGCTGATTAGTAAAATCCAGAGTATTTTCATGACGGTTGATTTGTCTGTTAAACAAAGAAAGATGATTTATATACAAATATAGAATTTCCCTTTGGACTCTTACTCATCTATTGGATTATATTCTTTAATACTTGCTGTTCTTTTCGATTAATTATGTATGTTTACGGCGTATTAGAAAATGATGGACAGCTGATTATGTCCGGTGAGTGATGAATACCCCTTGTTAAGGGAGAGTGGAAATTAATACAAACTTTATATTAGATGAAAATCGGGATCGGTATTTTACTATTATTCTTTGTTGCCTCCTTGCAGGCACAGAATATCACAGGAAAGGTTACGGACAATGAAAACCAACCGGTAGACGGTGTGACCATCGTTTTGCAGGCAATAGATTCTACTTATATAAGCGCTTCTATTTCAGAGGCAGACGGGACTTTTGTGCTGGAGAGCCGGCCGGAAGAATATCGCTTGATCGTGCAACATAAAAATGCAGGTAGGATTAATTGTATCTACCCCTTATTGTAAATAAAAGATTATTTCACAATTGGACAGCCTCCCGGTTGTAAGATTTAGAAGCTTCTTTTTAGAGGGTGAAAAACGGCTTTTTTTATTTATTTGCCGGTTTATTGCCGTGAAGACGGTCTTCATCGCTCTGATGAGGGACTTTGTCGCCATGAAGACGGTCGTCATTACTGACAATCTCGGCACTTCTCGGCACTGACGACCGTCTTCGTGGAAATAAACTGCGCACCTCACAGGAAAAAGGATGGAAAAATCCATTGGCATAAATTGGGGACGTTTCCTTTTTGTCCGGGAATATTCGATTCTCCGGGAGTTAAGTTTTACCACATTGTTACATTTATTACGTTTAGACTGACAAAACAAAAACGACATATGGATGAGATGCCTGCTTCATAATGCCTGCGTTATCTTGTAAATACTTGAACCGGACAAAATGTAAGAACAAAATGAGCTGGAATTTTCGATGAAATAGAAAAATGGCGCAAACAGGGGTTATTGTCGATTTTATTCTGTTATAAGTTGTTCTGAACAACCGGAACTATCATGCACGTATCCCTGTTATAGGTATAGTTTGGAGATATTAAAATTATAGTTATGACAAAGAGAAATAAGTTGGCAGCCTTATCTGTGGCGGTTGTAGGCCTGATGTTTTTGGCAGAGCAAAGCAATGCCTGTACGCGTGCGGTCTATCTGGGCCCGGATGATATGATCGTGACCGGAAGGACGATGGATTGGAAGGAAGACCCGCAGTCGAATATTTATCTCTTTCCGAGGGGAATGGAGAAGCGGGGAGGGATTACGGATAATACGGTAACGTGGACTTCCAAATACGGGAGTGTCGTGACCGCCGGATATGATATCGGGGTTTGTGACGGTATGAATGAAAAAGGCCTGGTGGCGAACTTGCTTTTCCTGACCGAATCTTCCTATCATCGTCCGAATGATCATCGTCCGGTGATGGGGCTGAGCATCTGGACACAATATGTCTTGGACAATTTTGCGACGGTGGACGAAGCAGTGAATGAACTGAGCCGGGAAATTTTCCGTATCGACGCTCCGGATTTACCCAACGGAGCCAAATCTACCTTGCACCTTTCCATTTCGGACGCGACCGGGAATAGCGCCATCTTTGAATATATTGATGGCAATCTGATTATTCATGAGGGGCGCGAGTGTCAGATAATGACCAATTCCCCAACCTATGACAAGCAATTGACTTTGAATGATTACTGGAAACAGATTGGCGGTTTGGTTATGCTGCCCGGAACCAACCGCGCTTCCGATCGTTTTGTCCGTGCATCGTTTTATATCCAGGCTCTGCCGCAAACCGGTAATTTCCGGCAGGCTGTCGCCGGTGTTTTCAGTGTGATGCGTAATGTTTCGGTTCCTTTGGGGATATCTATTCCCGAACAGCCCAATATCGCTTCGACGCGCTGGCGTACGGTGGCAGATCAAAAGAATAAAGTCTACTATTTCGAGTCAACGCTTAGTCCCGATATTTTCTGGATCGACTTCAAAGACCTGGATTTTAGGGCCGGAGCTCCGGCGAAGAAGCTGACGCTCACGGATGGGGAGATTTATGCGGGCAATGCCGCCGGAAAGTTCCAAGCCGGAAAGACACTTCATTTTCTGTTTGGAATATAAGAAACTGTTTTGTATTTTTATATCCAAATAAAAAAGAGAGCAATATGATAGGAGCAATAGCCGGGGATATTGTCGGTTCCGTATATGAGTTTGATAATATAAAGACAACGGCTTTTCCGTTATTTACCAGAAAAAGTAGTTATACGGATGATACGATTATGACGGTCGCCGTGGCCGACTGGCTATTGCATGGAGGGAATCTGGTGCAAGTTATGCACCGTTACGGCAGGGAGTTCCCGTGTCCGATGGGTGGCTATGGGGCACGTTTCGGGCAATGGCTTTGTGAAACGAATCCGCAGCCTTATAATAGTTGGGGCAATGGTTCGGCTATGCGGGTTAGCGCAGTGGGATGGATCTTCGATTCGTTGGAAAAGACGTTGCAAGTGGCTGAAGAGACGGCTGCCGTTTCCCATAACCATCCGGAAGGGATCAAGGGGGCTCAAGCTGTGGCTGCCGCTATCTATCTGGCTCGTACAGGAAAAAGCAAGCAAGCTATCCGGGAATATATTGAAGCGACTTTCTTCTATGATTTGAATTTTACCTGTGACGAAATCCGGCCGGATTATCACTTTAACCCAAGCTGTCAGGGAACCGTCCCGGAGGCGATCGTCGCCTTTTTGGAAAGTACGGATTTTGAAACAGCAATCCGTTTGGCCATTTCTCTCGGTGGTGATTCAGACACGTTAGCCTGCATTACGGGAGGAATAGCAGAAGCCTTTTATGGAATATCCGAAGACTGGAAAATCGAAGTGTTGAGACGGCTGCCGGAGACTTTTGCCGAAGTTATTGAAGAGTTTTATCGAAAAATATGATTATCGGATTTTTTCGTATATCTACGATATTCTTTATTGATGATCAAAAGTTAAGTAGAAAAAGTCCCATCTTGACAAGGCAAAAGTAAACCTTTTTCCCTACCGCCTTGTTCTTTTCCCGACAATATGTAAAAAGCGGCGTGAAACGAGACTGTTCGACAGGTTCGCCAAATGCGTAGTTTTAAAATAAGTGACAAAATGACATATTTTGTTTCTGGTATTTGTTTTGTAGGAATGTATGTGAGAATTAGAAATGAAAAATAGAATTGAAAGGAGTATAACTATATGAATTTAAACAATTTTACAATTAAAGCACAGGAAGCCGTTCAGCAGGCCGTGCAACTTGCTACTCAGAACGGGCAGCAGGCGATTGAAGCCGTGCATTTGCTGAAAGGTGTCATTATGACGGGTGAAAGTGTGACCAATTTCATCTTTCAGAAACTGGGTGTCAATATCCAGAATCTGAACCGTGTGTTGGATGCACAGATCAGTTCGTTGCCGAAAGTATCAGGCGGAGAACCTTACCTGTCGAGTGAAGCGAATGCCGTTTTGCAGAAAGCAATCGACTATTCATCCAAAATGGGAGACCAGTACGTTTCTCTGGAGCCGATCATTTTGGCCTTGTTCACGGAAAAGAGCACAGCTTCCCAGATTCTGAAAGATGCCGGTGTGACGGAAAACGAATTACGCCAGGCCATTGAAGAGTTGCGGAAAGGAAATAAAGTAACCAGCCAGTCTGCCGAAGATACATATGATGCGCTGGGTAAATATGCAATCAACCTGAACGAACGTGCCCGTAGCGGCAAGTTGGACCCGGTGATTGGCCGTGACGACGAGATCCGCCGTGTACTTCAGATCCTGAGCCGCCGTACGAAAAACAATCCGATCCTGATTGGCGAACCGGGTGTCGGTAAGACGGCGATCGCCGAAGGTCTTGCACATCGTATCGTGCGGGGCGACGTGCCGGAGAACTTGAAATCGAAACAGATTTTCTCTTTGGATATGGGGGCTTTGGTTGCCGGAGCCAAATATAAAGGTGAGTTTGAAGAACGTCTGAAAGCCGTAGTCAACGAAGTGACTAAATCGGATGGGGAAATCATTCTTTTTATCGATGAGATCCATACATTGGTCGGTGCCGGCAAGGGCGAAGGCGCAATGGATGCCGCCAATATCCTGAAACCAGCTTTGGCCCGTGGCGAATTGCGTTCGATCGGTGCTACGACACTGGATGAATATCAGAAATATTTTGAGAAGGACAAGGCGCTCGAACGTCGTTTCCAGATTGTTATGGTAGACGAACCGAACGAATTGGATGCCATTTCCATCCTGCGTGGTTTGAAGGAAAAATACGAGAACCACCATAAGGTCCGTATCAAAGATGATGCAATCATCGCCGCCGTCCAACTGTCTACACGATACATCACCGACCGGTTCCTTCCCGATAAGGCGATCGACCTGATGGATGAGGCCGCAGCCCGCCTGCGTTTGCAGATCGACTCCGTGCCGGAATCCCTCGATGAGGTATCCCGTCGTATCAAACAGCTGGAAATCGAACGTGAAGCGATCAAGCGTGAAAATGATAAAGGAAAACTGGAACAACTCAATAAGGAAATAGCCGACCTGAAGGACGAAGAAACGAAACAGAAGGCCCAGTGGCAAAGCGAAAAAGAGCAGATCAACAAGATCCAGCAGAATAAGATCGATATCGAAAACCTGAAGTTTGAAGCCGATAAGGCCGAACGTGAAGGCGACTACGGTAAAGTAGCCGAAATCCGTTACGGAAAGATCCAACAGAAAGAAGCGGAGATAGAAGAAGTTCAGGAAAAACTGAAGACGATGCAAGGCGCCGCCGCCATGATCAAGGAAGAAGTAGACAGTGAAGATATCGCGGATGTAGTATCTCGTTGGACGGGAATCCCTGTCAGCAAGATGATGCAGAGCGAAAAGGAAAAATTGCTCCATCTCGAATCCGAACTGCATACACGTGTGATCGGGCAGGAAGAGGCGATCAGTGCGATTTCCGATGCCGTGCGCCGTAGCCGTGCGGGATTGCAAGACCCGAAACGACCGATCGGCTCATTTATTTTCCTCGGTACGACAGGAGTCGGTAAGACGGAACTTGCCAAAGCGTTGGCTGAATATCTGTTCGACGACGAGAATATGATGACACGTATCGACATGAGCGAATATCAGGAAAAGTTCAGTGCGACCCGTTTGATCGGTGCGCCTCCGGGATATGTCGGCTATGACGAAGGTGGTCAGTTGACGGAAGCGATCCGCCGTAAACCCTATTCGGTCGTTCTGTTTGATGAAATCGAGAAGGCCCATCCGGATGTTTTCAATATCCTCTTGCAGGTGTTGGATGACGGCCGTCTGACCGACAATAAGGGCCGTGTCGTCAACTTCAAGAATACGATCATCATTATGACCAGTAACATGGGTTCGTCCCTGATTCGTGAAAACTTCGAGAAGATGACACCCGAAACACATGATCAGGTAGTGGATGAAACGAAGATCCAGGTGTTGGAATTACTGAAGAAGACGATCCGTCCGGAGTTCCTGAACCGTATCGACGATATCATCATGTTTACTCCGCTTAACGAAGAAGAGATCCGTAAGATCGTCACCGTTCAGCTGAATAGTGTGAAAAAGATGTTGGCTCAGAACGGTATTGCCCTGGAATTTACAGATGCAGCTCTGGCGTTTATCTCGGACAAAGGGTTCGATCCGCAGTTTGGCGCCCGTCCTGTAAAACGTGTTATCCAGAAATACGTGCTGAACGAACTGTCTAAAGAATTGTTGGGCGGAAAAATCAATAAAGATCGCCCGATCACAATCGACAGCGACGGCGCAACTTTGGTCTTTAAGAACTAAAGATGGTTTGATTGATATATATTATGTGAAAGGCTCTGCTCCCGAAAAGGGGGACAGGGCTTTTTTTGTTACTTGTACGTAAATAGATTAGAGAGGGTATCGTGGATATTACTTATATTTGTCTGGTTAATAAATTACCATGAACTACAAATCACATATAGAGACCGTGTTGCATTATATAAATATGCAAATACACCGTGATTGGTCTTTGGAGCCTGACGGAGCCTTTAATGAATCAATCTGCATCAATGCGCTTTCCAAAGTGGCTTGCTTGTCAAAACGTAATTTCCAATTAGTTTTCAAATCCGTTATGAAGGAATCTCCGGGGCGGTATATCAATCGTGTCCGGCTTGAATATGGATTACAATTGTTGAAAGAAAAGCGTTATACTCAAAAAGAAATCGCTGAACGTACAGGTTGGACGAACGATACCGCTTTCTATAATGCTTTTAGGAAAAGATATTGGCAGTCGCCAACAAAGTATAAATTGGATAAATTTGCTTCGGATGTGGTTTTGGACAAGATAGGCTGTTCTCTTCTTGAATTGACGGAGAGACCTATTATCTTTCTCATTTATCAAGGTAGTTATGTCGATTGTGCTTCCGAATGTTTTGAAGAAAGAAGTTGGGAAAGGCTTTATGAGTATGCCCTGTCGCACGATTTACTACCAGAGGCGGTAGAATATTGGGGTATATGTTATGATGACCGGGAAATAACGGTTGATGAAAAATGTCGTTTTTATGCTGGACTGACGGTTCGTCATTTACCGAAACTGAAAGTGACAGATGAAATAAAAACGATGCTTTTGCCTAAGTCCCGATATGCCTTGTATGTGCATAAAGGGGCTTATGACGAACTTGATTCTTTTTATGATGCTATCTTGCAACAAATTCCTGATGGTTATCTATTGGGTGAAGACTTGATTTTAGAACGGTATTTGAACAGTGTCGCAGATACTCCGGAAACGGATTTATTGACCGAAGTCCTGCTACCTGTCGTTGAAGTCCGTTCTGAATTATTGTAAATAGTTATTTTTTACAATAAAATAGATATTCAGCATCAATAAAATGGACGAAATTTAGATAGTCCTCTTTGTACTTGTTTTGGGCTTTTGCTTGGTTTGTTTCGTCATCTTTATTGAAGTTGATTTTTCTCTTTTTGCTTAAGATCTCTTTCTCTATTTTTTCATTACATACGATTAATGGATATTCATCTCGTGTCATGTTGAATGCATCGAAAAGATCAAATAGTATCCAAGAACATTTTAAAGGGCCTAAAATAATTTCATCGCCGTGTTTGAGGCTTTTGATCAGAATCCCGCCATAGTTTTCAGAATCACTTTTGAATGTCAGGTCTACACCACTCTGGTGGAAAAACCACTTACCTGCTTCTGTGATTCGTGGATAAGTTATGGCATCTTTATGTCCATTTGTGTAGTAATAGAACTCTATTTCGTGAAAGTCATATGCCTCATTTCCTTTTTGGATGTGATACTCTTGAAATAATAATTGGGCAATATTTTTGAATCTGTTTTCGAGTTCTTCAACATTGACATCTCTCAAATCTAATAAACTTTGCAATTTCATATTGTATTCTTAATTTTAGTGTTTATCATCTTGTTTTTTCAACTCATGCAAAAGCTTTTTCTGGTTCTTGGCAATTTTATCAGTGCCGTTTATCCAGCGTTGTAGCTTAACTCCGATTCGAAATAAGACAACAAAAATAACGATAAATAATAGTAACTCTTTCATTTTTCTTCTGTGTTTATATATTTTTTGTATTCCTGTTATTGAACAATGAAAATCTCGTATTGATGGGTGTTTTTCATATATTCTAAAATCAAATCAATGGTTTGGTCTACAAGCTCCATTGGGATAGGATTGGGAAAATTTTGATAAGTCTGTTCTTGTTCAAGAAAGAGATGTACTTGGCTTTTTATATTTTCATGTCCTAATTCAATCCCTGGTGCTATGTTCCAAACGGCTTCAAAACATTTTACTATCTGCAAGTAATCGAAAGTAGACAAATAAGTACCCAATCTGCTTAATACGAACAGTCCTTGCTCTGACTTGTCAAGTCTTTTTTCGGGTATATTATTTTGAGGAAGAAAATAGGGATTTGTTTTTATATTCCATGCAATACAATTGAGGACACCTCCGTCAACAGCAATTTCGTTGGATTTTATAGGAATGACTCTGCAATGCGGGAATAACTTTCTTGTTTGTGTTAAAGCATAGTCGTCTGTTTCCAAATCGAATAAAGGAAATAATAAACAATTTTCAATCTGTAAAAAATTGATATATGTTCCTTTGGCGGTGTAATCTCCATCTTTATTTTTTTCGTTTATAGTTTGGGATGAATATGGAATGATGTTTAATCCGGTTTTTTCCAAAGCCTTGTCCATTTTTATGCGCCAACTTTTGCTTTCGTTGGAATAATCGGCAACGAGCAGGTCTGTATCGTTCATGAACCGAACCATTCCATCGGCGTGTCCGGTTATGTCGTAGGGCAACTGGGGGATTATAAAGACATTATCAATATCGATTTCTTTTTTCAATGTGCTACAAATTGTTTCTTTACTGAGTTTCAGATTTTCTTTCAGGACTTTTTCTGTTAGTATGACATTCGATGCCGATTTGACGAAATTACCTCCGTCAATAACCATGTCGATATGCTTGGGTGTTATTTTGTGGTGAATCCTGATTTCGTCTTGTATTGTCAGCTTGGAAATGTGCTGCGGCGTAAGGCAATAATCCGGAAAGAAGTTGAATTGTATGAATTTATCCGTGTCTACCTGAATGGGCATATAGTCTCTGCACCAGATATCGCGTGTGTTTCGGATAAAACCGTAACCGATTCTTTTTCTAATTAATATCCTTTCCAACCTTTTCCAAAGCGGGGCATATTGTTTGTTCTCTTTTATCAAGGAACTGAAATAAACGAAATTTGTTTCTTTGTCTGTTATCATGTTTTTAAAGTTTGATGAGGCTAAGTTCGGTTCAAATGAGATATTGAAGGCTATTCAAAAGTGCAAAAAGAATATGGGTTTTGCGACAAACCATCCTATCTTTGCAGAAACGTTCGATAATATGCACAATCCATTACAAGTTCTGAAGCACAACTGGGGCTATGACGGGTTCCGGCCGGGACAGGCGGAAGTCATAGATAGTATCCTGTCCGGGCATGATACATTGGCGCTTATGCCGACGGGAGGTGGTAAATCCATTACTTTCCAGGTTCCGGCATTGGCGATACCGGGTATTTGCCTTGTGATCAGTCCGCTTGTCGCTTTGATGAAGGACCAGGTGAAGAACCTGCAAAAGCGAGGGATTTTGTCGGCGTTTATCAGTTCGGAAATGCAGCATTGGGAGATTTTGCAACAACTGGATAATTGCATCTTGGGAGATTATAAGTTCCTTTATATCGCCCCCGAACGAATCTCTTCCGAGCTCTTTCAGGGGAAATTAAAGTCTTTGTCAGCGAAAGTGAATTTGTTGGTTGTAGATGAGGCGCATTGTATCTCACAGTGGGGAAATGACTTTCGCCGGGATTATCGTCTCATCGCTGATATTCGTGATGCCATTCCCCGTGTTCCGGTAATAGCTGTTACGGCTTCTGCTACGGCTTCTGTAGTCGCAGATATCTGCGAACAGCTTCATTTTCGTCGTGGTTATAAGATTTTTAAAACCTCTTTCCAGCGGAATAACCTCTCCTTCGTGGTTCGTAAAACGGATAATAAATTGATGGAGATTTGTCATATTTTATCTTCCGTCCCCGGTTCCGCAGTGATCTATAGCCGTACTCGCAAAGGTGTAGAAGAGTATGCCGGAAAGCTACGTGCAGCAGGCATCTCGGCCGAATATTTCCATGCAGGATTGGAATCGACCATAAAGACAGAGCGGCAGACTGATTGGCAGAAAGGGAATATTCGTGTATTGGTTGCCACTAATGCGTTTGGTATGGGTATTGATAAAGGGGATGTCCGCTTGGTTATCCATACGGAGTTCCCCGATTCGATGGAAGCCTATTACCAGGAGGCGGGGCGTGCCGGTCGTGATGGAAAGCGGGCCTATGCCGTGGCTTTGTTGGGACCGCAGGATATTACAGACATAAAGGGGCGCCCTTCCAAAACTTTCCCTACAATCGAGTATATCAAGCGAGTATATGAGGCTCTTTGTAACCGCTTTCAGATTGCAGAAGGAGATGGGGAAGGGACTGTCGTTTATTTGGAAGAACAACAGTTTTTGCGGGATTGGCATTTCGATAAAGGCCGTTTGCGTGCCTCTCTTGAGATATTGTCTTTGTCGAACTATCTCCGGTTCGAACCTTATCCGGATTCCCATCCTTATTTAAGGTATGACCAGCCCCGTTGGACGCTTGACCGCTTTCTTGAAGATGATTCTCCGGCTGCTCAAATACTTGTTGCCGTTCTGAGGAATTATGAAGGGCTTTTTTCCGATGGCGTGTTTGTCAGTATAGACCTGCTGGCAAGAAAGACCGGATTGGAACCTTTGCAGGTTGCGAAAGTATTGGGTTATCTTCGGAACATCGGTTTTTGCTATGTCCCTCCCCGCAAGAATCCCCGGATCACTTTTAAGATGATCCGCGTTCCCTTGGAACGCCTTTCTATTTCGACAGCTTCTTACGATGACCGTTTGGCTGCTTTCAAAATGCGAATCGAAAAGGTAGTGGAGTATCTTGAGACTCAAGGTTGCCGCCAGGAGTTTATTTCCGAATATTTCGGCATGGAAGGGACACGGTGCGGGTGTTGTGACAATTGCTTGCATAAAGAGTGAAGATTTGTAAGGAAAATAATGGGCAAAGTTCGATTATTCCAATATCTTTGCAGCATCTATCAACCAAAAATTAAAAAGATATGAGTGACAAAGACGATTTGATTTACGATGAAGACGATTCTGTAGCATTTATCCAGAACTATCTTCCCCAGGAATTGAAAGGAAAATTCAGTAATGACGATATTAATTATATTGTGGATCTGATTTATGAGTTTTATGAGTCGAAGGGTTTTCTTGATGAAAATTCCGATGACAATGCCGAAATTGATATTGATGAAGATGAATTGATCGGGTTTGTTGTAAAAAATGCTCAGAAAGACAATGTAGGCAAGTTCGCTCCTGAAGACATCACTTTTATTGTACAGGGAGAACTTGAATATTGCGATTCCATCAACATGTTCGAATAATAGACTGTTGTATAATTACAATATAGTTTACAAAAGAATAAGAAGATGAGAAATTTTAAGTTGTTATCAGTTTTGCTGCTTTGTATGGCAGTCGTTTTTACGAGTTGTGGAACATGGAACAATACCGCTAAAGGTACGGCTATCGGAGTCGGCGGAGGTGCGGCGGTAGGTGCCGGAGTCGGCGCTTTGGCTGGTAATACCGCGTTGGGTTCGATAATCGGTGCTGCCGTGGGCGGGACTGCTGGTGCTCTGATCGGTAAGAAGATGGACAAACAGAAGAAGGAACTGGAAGCTACGCTGCCGGAAGAAACGACTGTCGAGACCATCAACAACGGTGAGGCGCTGAAGGTCACATTTGATTCAGGCATCTTGTTTGCTACCAATTCGAGCACTTTGAGCGATGCCTCCAAGAGTGCTTTGCGTAATTTTGCAAACAGCCTGAAAGCCAACCCCGATACGGATATCAAGATTGTCGGATATACGGACAATACGGGTAAAGTCGACTATAACCAGACATTATCCGAGAAGCGTGCAAAGAGCGTGTATGACTATCTGATGCTGCAAGGCGTCAGCAGCGACCGCATGGTTTATGAAGGCAAAGGTGTTCATGATCCGATTGCCTCTAACGATACTCCGGAAGGACGCGCACTGAATCGCCGTGTCGAAATTATCATCCTGGCTAACCAGAAAATGATCCAGGAGGCACAGCAGGGTACATTGCGTTAAGAAGTAGTAAATTGGAATTTATAAAAAAGGGGATGTCCGGCTTTCGGATATCCCTTTTTTTGAGATTATATAATTATTAAGTTTTGTTGTTTTTTCTATCATATTATCTCTATCTTTGTCTGTATGCTTGGAAATAATTGTTGATAAACAATAGGTATTGTGATAAAAACCGCCTCCTTTGCGATCAGTCATATTTGAGGCGATGCCTTGTACAATTGTTAAACCATAAATAATAAGAGTATGAATGAATTTTTACACATTGGAGCAGGACATAAGATGAATGTCTTATTGGTATTGGCCGGATTATTGTTGTCATCGGCACATGTCGCAGGAAGTACCGGATTGGCTTCATCCGAAGCCGCTGATGCCACCTTGAAATCCCTTTCTTACAAAATAGGGGAAGATGGCTATAGTGTACCGGTCAATAATTTTAAGCCGGACACTTATAACTACGAAGTCCCTTACAACAGTAATGAAGATGCAATCAGTCAGGGAATGCCCCCTGTTTACACGGATGCGCAAATGGATACGTATAGGATTTATCCGGTTGCTGAGCCGAATGATCCGGATGCGACGCTGGTCATTACGGATGTCCCGTTGAAACAAGGCGGTTTGGCTAAGGTACAAGTGACATCGGCAGATAAGACGAAAACAAATACTTATACCTTCTTTCTGGTCAGCCGGAAGGATGCCGGTAAAAAATATTATGTGGTTTCCGAGTTGGAGCATTTGACATTAGAAGCCGATTCGTTTAAAGTCAGCAGAGACGGTCGGTTTGTTGGTAAATTGGTACCGGAAAGCGGATACGAACTGCCCCAAAATATCACAGTCGAATATGGAAGTGATGTTCAGAAGGTTTCTGGCGACATTTATTCTTCTGCAACAGGAGAAATTAATCTGAATGCATCCTGGCATATGTTGATTCGTGCGAAAGGAGTGAAGGAGTCGGATTTCTTTGTGGCAGACCATGTGAAATACCAGATAACAAGTTCGGAAAATGTAGCTGTTATAGGTACGGATGTCGAAGATAATGCCACATGGACCGTAACGGATTGTATCATCCCTGCAACTGTTTCGAAGGACGGCAAGAGCTATCGGGTGACGGAACTCGGCGAAGAGGCATTTATCGGATGCAAAAAATTAAAGTCGATTACATTGCCTGCCGGCTTGACTACGATCGGAGAACGTTGTTTTGCCGGATGTGTCGGTACGTTGACGGAAATGCATTGCCTGAATCCCGTCCCTGCTGTTTTCCCAAAATTGTTTTTCCATGCAACAATGGAGGATTTATTTAATTCCTCACCGGTGTATGACTGTGTCTTATACGTTCCTTCAGGCTCCAAAGCACAATACGCGCAGGCGGAAGGTTGGAAAAACTTTGGTGGAATATTAGAAGAAGGGGAAATGATAGAACCGGTAGTTGGCGAAACAACCGATAGTACAATGACTGTAACCTGTAATACATTTGAACAGGCAACCGGTTATATTGTAAAGGTGTACGAGGACGCGGCTAAGACCCGGCTGAAGGATGAATATCAGTTCGATGCCGACGGCAAACTCCGTTCGTCTTCATTCTCTTTTACAATCGAGGGACTGTCAGCCGGTCGAACCTACTATATTGAGACAATGGCTGTCCGGGAAGGAGATTATCCGACTCCGATTATCATATCACAAAATACGATCGAAGTCAAAACGACCGGCACGGCGACCGGTAATGAAGGCGTAACGGTCGATAGGCCGGTTGTCTGTGTACAAGGCGACGAGGTCGTGATTCGTGCAACCGGCGGGATCCTTGTTCGCATCTATGACCTTTCCGGACAATGTATTGTCGCCGGCAAGGTCGCCGGATATGGCTCTTTCCAACTTGCAAAAGGCTTGTATATCGTGGTGGCAGGTGAAGAAAGTCATAAGATTGTAATACGATAAGATCGGCTGCCAACAAAACTCTATAAATAAGGAGAGTCTATCGAAACTTGTTTTTGATGGACTCTCCTTTTTATCGGGAGAGGCAAATGGTTATTGGCAACCCATTATTCCTTAGGTTTGTTGTATATTCATTTCATTAAAACAAATGTGATATGACAACAAACATCATGAAACAATTATCAGCGAAATCCTCCATATTCGATTGGATGGATACATTGATCAGCCGCAAACGGCAGGCTGGTAAAGATGCGACGGCAGATTTGTATCGGGCTACCCGCAATTGGTTATGGAAATATTCCAATGGACGCGGTATTCCTGTCCGGCAGATCGGCCCTTCCGTAGTAGATGGCTTTGTTTGCTATCTTCGTGGCTTACACTCTCTTCGTGCAAACACGATCAATTCCTACTTGAGCGGTTTTCGCGCGATGTATAACCAGATTATCCGTGAGATCGGCTATAGGCCCTGTCTCCTTCCTTTCGGGCATATCGTAATCCGTTTGGAAAAAACGGTCAAACGCGCTGTTCGGTTGGATGTGTTGGAGAATGTGACCAAGCTGGATTTGCAACACGAACCGGACTTGAAATTGGCTGCCGATCTTTGTGCCTTTTCTTTTATGGCTTGCGGGATACCTTTTGTCGATCTGGCGCATTTGACTCATGAAAATATTGAGGGGAATATGTTGATTTACCACCGGACAAAGACACGAACGTTGATTCGTATGGAGTTGACCCAGGGAATGCGGCTTCTGTTGGATAAATATGCGTCGATCGGCAGTCCGTATCTTTTCCCTATCTTATCCGGAAAAAAGGTGAGCTATGAACGCTATAAAGCCTTGTTACGAAAATATAATAACAATCTGAAAGAATTGGGCAGGCGTTTGGACATCACAGTGCCCTTTACATCGTATGTGATCCGGCACACATGGGCAACAGAAGCACATCGGCATCTTATTCCGATTGCACTTATCAGCCAGGCATTGGGGCATACGTCAGAAAAAACGACTCATTATTATGTCGCTCAACTGGACCAATCCGAATTGAGCAAAGCGAACGCGATAATTACAAAAACAATAGATCAATTAATATTGAGGCGGGAATACCCTTAATTATGATATAAGGGTGGTTTATTATCTTTGAAAATGCTGTTTATAGACAGCCGCCTTTAAAGATGTGACAAAGATAGATATATTATTTTGGAAAAAACATACTTTAAAATAACAAATTTACCTGCTTATTTTTAAGTGGATGCTTTTTTTATTGCTTTTAAGCACGTGAAAGGTTGGAACATCAGATTTTTGATGTTCAACTATATTGTGGAAACCAGATTGAAGGTAAACTTTGTTGTCTGAAAGGGGAGAATTTAAAGAAAAAGCAGAACTGGTCGTACTTATTTCCCTTATATCATAATTAAGGGTATTTCATTATGATTACAAATAACATTCGTCTGATTGACGAATATTAAATTTTATATTATGGCAACAGAAAAGACCATTTTGGCAGTCGACTTGTACGACAATGTGTTAACCGAAAAACCGGGTGATTATACCGGTAAAGTACGTATAACCGGAACAATCCGTAATAAAGAAATTGCGGCTCGTATCGTGGCGAAACGGACGGAATACCGTCCCGAAACCATTGAAAACATCTTAGGCATGGCTGATGAAGAGAAACGTGGTGCCATTGCCGAAGGCAAGAGCGTGGTGGACGGTGTGGGGCAGTATCTTCTGAACATTGGCGGTTCGTTCGATGGTAAAAAGTCCGACTACAAGTCGCCGGACAATAAATTAGGCGTCACGTTCACCCCCGCTGCAGCCTTGTGGAAAGTCTTGGACAACATCTATGTCAATGCCGATATCGCCACCGTAGGTCCGATGATCGAAAGCATCACCGACTCCACCACCGGCGAAAAGAACGGCCAGTTGACGCCCGGTGCTCCTGCGATCATAACAGGCAGCAACGTCCTGCTGAAAGGCGATGATCCTTCAGTCGGTATTTTCTTCACGCCCGAAGCCGGAGGCGATCCGGTCAAAGTCCCTTTGGTCGTGACGAATACGAAGTCGCAGATCATTATCTCCCTCCCGCAACTAACAGACGGCCAGTACTATCTGAGCATGACGACACAGGCCGGTCCGAACTATACGACCGTAAAATCCCCTCGCAGCTATCAGTTCCCGATCCTCCTGACGGTCGGTGATCCGGGAGGCGAAGAGGAACGTCCCGGAGAACTGTAAGGACGTCCGTATGTTATTGTCGTTGATATGAGGGTTGCCATCCCTCCGGATATCACCCTTCATATCACCGGGGATAGCACCTGACCTATCAGAGGGGATGATAGCGGTCATATCCCCGGGGATATGAGGGTACCATAGAAAAAATGTTAAAACTTCTCGATAGAGAGGAGTTTATATTCTATAACTAAATAATAAAAAATATGGAAGATTTTAATGTGTTTCAGGCTATATCTGGATTTTTGGGATTATTCACTTTTGCGTTTATGATCCTTTGTGTGATTCTGTTTTTTAAGGTGTGGGGGATGACGGATGATGTGAGAGCTATCAAACAGCGTTATTTCTTGGAATCGCGTAAACGTATGCATAACCCTAAAAAGCAATATCTTTTCGCGGTAGGCGATTTAGTCGTAGATAAAAGCGGAAAACAAATGCGGGTAAAAGAAATAGTTGATGGTCTTTATTCCTGTTATACGGGAGGAGGTACCATATATGTCGGTGATTTTGAAGAACAGGAGTTGAGAAAGTTTGAAGAGTGAGGTCTTTATACGAATGAAGCGTGATTATAAGTCATATAGGAAATGTAACATTAATAATAGAAATAGACAATGATGGAAAAAGTATTTGTTTATCTGTGCAGCCTGTTGTTGATGACATCTTGTGTTGATGGTGGATCAGGCAAGGGTAATTTATTAGAAAATATCCGATTGTTTCCGGTAATGAAGAAGGAACGAGGAAATACGACGTATGCATATGTCGACCCGACAGGGAAAGAGGTGTTTATGTCTCCGTTCGTGGAAGTTCCGGGGCTGTTCTATGACGGATTGGCGAAAGGCAAGATCAGCCACCGCGAATCGAAAGGCGGGACATGGCGTTACATTGATGAGCAAGGTAATGTAGTAATCGATGCTTCGGATTATATCGAGGCGTCTGACTTCTCGGAAGGCATCGCTTGGTGTGAAAAACCGGGTGGCCATTGGGTGGCGATCGATACTTCAGGCAAGATTCTATTTGAATTGGGGGGCAAGCCGATGGGGCTTTTCAGTGAAGGTTTAGCGGCTTGCAGGATTGGAGGGAAAGGAGTGTTTGTCGACAAGCAAGGACGGGTTGTGCTGGAACCGGAAGGTAATATATATGAATTCTCTTCTCAATTTGTGAACGGCTTGTGTTGCGTATATCAGTCCAATAGGTATGGAGCAATCGACAAGACTGGTAAGTTGGTTGTCGACTTTGTCTCGAAAGAACCGGTCATGGCGGATCGCAACGGGAATGTGGTGGTCCGTGTGGATGGCCAATGTGCTTTGGTTGACAAGAAATCCAATATCCTGATCCCCGGCGGAAAGTTCAAGGATATCGTAAATGACGGTAAATGGTATAAGGTCAGCGAAGACGGCGAGCTGTACGGCTGGTGCGATGAGAAAGGAAACATGAAGATCGAATACAAGGTCCAAGGGGGGCGGCAGTGGCCTTATGATGATTTGTTTCTGGGTAATGATTACGCGTATGTCCAGATCGGGCAGAAGCATTTCATGATGGACCGGAATGGGGAGACAAAGCCTGCCCCTTCGATATCGTTGGACGGGGCGTTCGTGAACGGGTGCAGTTTCGTCAGTGGCATTAACGGCGTGAAGATGATCAATGATTCCTGGCAGAAGATAGGAGGCCCTTATAGGGGAGAGGTCCCGCTGAATAAAAGCCAGGCTTATGGCTTGTTCCAAGGGGGACATGTGGATTATGCAATAAGATAACAAGAATGGGCAAAGATGATAGAAGATTATGGGTACATATTTATTTGTCCTTGACAGAAAAAGCAGCCTCGTTAGATTATATAGAAGCGCAATATATGGCAGGTATAGTCTATGGTTTTGGTCTCCTCGAAATCGATTTGCAAGCCGACTTCGCTAAAGCAATTATGTGGTATGAAAAAGCGGCAGAAAAGGACCACATTGAGGCTAAGGGGAAATTAGGGTTGATCTATTTAAAGGCTCTGAATATTTCAAAGTCAAAGGAGACATCATTCCTGACTTGGATAAGGCGATCCATTATTTTGCAGAAGCTGTAGAGGGTGGATTTGCGAAATCCCAATGTTTGTTAGCTGAAATGTACGAAAAAGGGAATGGGGTTTCGAAAGATATCGAAAAGGCCAAGTATTGGTATCAGAAAGCTGCGGAACAAGGCGATGAAATCGCCACAAAGAGATTGAAGATGCTTAAATGATCAGAAATGTAGAATTCAAGTAAATATAAATTTGGGCAAGGGAATCATATTCCCTTGCCCGCAAATAAATAACATTATGAATAAGAGTATTTTTATTTTGACAATGATGTCTTTGACTTCATTTGTATTATTTTCTTCTTGTGGAGGATCTAAAAACGCTCCTGTCGCATCTTATCCGGAATATACAAGTGAAGGGAAAGCAAAAGCTAATGTGGTGACAAAGGTCGATGATACCGATGAGTGCGAGAATGCTGTTTTGGAGTGCCCTCCTAATGAGTTTAGGGCTTATGGCTCCGCTATCAGTGTAAGTCGTGACCTTGGACGGACGAAAGTAATATCAAGGGCAAAAAACCAATTGATTTCAGATTTGAGTGCTCTGATTTTATCTGTCGTAGAAGATTATGTACAAGAGTACATAAAAGACAAAAATTTTTCATTATCGGAATCTACAAAACGATATATATCTTCTGTTTCAGAGAGGATGTTAGAAAATAATAATATCGTTTGCAATAAAACGTATTTACGTTCAGACGGGAATTATGAATGTATTGTTTGCATTTCCATACAAAAAGAAGATGTGGAAAACATTGCAGAGGATGCGGCTATTTCAGAGAGTGAGAAAATGAAAATTGATTTTGACAAGGAAACGTTTCTTAATAGCCAAAAAGATAAAATAGACAGATATCGCAAGCAAAAAGGGATGAATGACTAAATTATGAGAAAAAATATATTTTTATTTTTATTCCTGTTTTTTTGTGTGAATATATCTATTCAATCACAGCAAAAATCAGCTCGGTTGCGTCCGACATGGTTAACAGCATCATTACCCACTCCAAAATCATTTTCATATATATTCTTGGATGCTTCAGGAATGGGGAAAACGTTGGAAGAAGCCCGTCAGCATTCATTTGTCAACTTGTCATCCCGATTGGAATATGAACATGGATTGAGAGTGAATAGTGTGATCAAGGTAGAGAGCGATGCAACCATAGAAAGCCTTGCTACCACAAATAACGGAACCTTTGAAGAACGTATTCATGAAACATTTCAGATGGAGTGTACCGAAAACGGTAAAGAAATCAATATGACGACTCGTGTAATCGATGAATATTGGGAACGGGACGGGCAAGGATATGTATGCTACGTACTTTACACGGTTTCAGACAATAACTATACCGGAGGAAGTTATGATGACGACATAACGTTGACAACCTCGTATGGTGCAAAAGGTTTCTTTTATTCATTGATTCCAGGCGTAGGACAACTTTATAAAGGTAGTAAACTGAAAGGAGGATTGATTCTGGGAGGAAGCGCCGCTTGTGCCGGTATGATTGTTGTCGCTGAAAACCAACGTTCTTCATACATAAAGAAAATGCGAGAAAAACCTAATTATAAAGAGTTTTACAACGATAAAGCAGGAAATTGGGAAAATATACGCAACGGGTTTATCGGAGCTGCTACGGTTTTGTATGTATATAATTTAATAGACGCAGCTGTAGCTCCCGGTCGTCGACGCGTCATTGTAAAGAAAAAACAGTATGTCGATTTCTCTATGGTGCCCATGTGGGACACAGACCATGTTGGAATGGCATTAGTCATGAATTTTTAAACACGTTATGATGATGAAACATTTATATTATCTTATATCCTTTTTAATTGTTATAACCGCATGTACAAAAGATCCGGAAGTCATGACCGGAAATATATTGGGTATTGTCACCGAATCAGGTAATGGAACAAGCCCTTTATCCGGAGTCAATGTCAATATTACATCCAACGGGTTGAGTGCGACAACCGGAAGTACCGGTCAATTCTCTTTTCGGGATTTGGAACCGAATACGTACACCCTCCATTTTATGAAAGAAGGTTTTGTGGCAAACACTCGGTCGGTGACAGTTATTGCCGGACAGGATGCGAATTGTGACGTACAATTGGTAGCCGAACAAAGAGAGGCAGACATCCAAATCACACCCTCTTCAATCAATTTCGGCACAACACAAAGTGAAATGTCGGTGATCATAACCAACAAGGGTAAGGCGGAAACCGAATGGTCGTTAGAGTTCGGGAATAATAGTTGGGTTACAGCCAGCCCTTTATCCGGACGAATCGCCAGCAACAAAACACAAAGTATTGTCTTTTCCGTTGACAGGAACAAACTGTCGGAAACCAAATCAATAGTAGTCAACTTGTCTGCATTCGGTAATTCATTCCCTATTTCCATTTCGTGCTCTGCAAAAAATACTAAATCGGAAATGAAGATCGATCCGACTGTATTGGACTTCTCCGATACTTCGTCGGAATTGC
Source organism: Parabacteroides sp. (assembly GCF_977054455.1). Classification (NCBI taxonomy): domain Bacteria; kingdom Pseudomonadati; phylum Bacteroidota; class Bacteroidia; order Bacteroidales; family Tannerellaceae; genus Parabacteroides; species Parabacteroides sp. The sequence continues at coordinate 87,230 of NZ_CDRTCT010000001.1, forward strand.
CGTTGACGATTGAAAATAAAGGAGATGCTGACTTGGAATGGGTGTTGTCGGGTTTGTCGGAAACTTGCTTGTCAGTACCTGAAACAAGTGGGAAAGTGGCACCCGGTGGAAAAGAAATAGTGCAGGTGAAATTAAATCGCCAGATAATGCCCGAAATTCTGAACACGACATTTGTCATTTCGGACGGAACCAGAGAAGAAGCCATTACCGCAAAGGGAAGCAAAGCAAAAGCGATGATGGTCGTTTCCCCGTCACTGCTTGATTTTGGTGAAGATAAATCTGAATTATCGTTTAACATCACTAATGCAGGAAATGCCGAATTGGATTGGATGATTCAAAACCTGCCGGAATCTTGTTTGTCCTTATCTGCAACTTCCGGGAAGATTCAAGCGCAAAAAGCAGTGACTGTAACTATGAAACTGAATCGGCAAACAATGCCTTCAACTCTCAACACGACGTTCACGGTCACAGACGGGAATAGGAAAGAGACGGTTACGGTAACCGGTTCAAAAGGCAGTGGGACAGCCGGTTTGGCAGTCCCTAACGGTTTATATACATACTACAAATTCGATAGTGATTTCAATGATGCGACAGAAAACGAAATACATGGGTTCGGAAGCAATAGCCCTGCTTTCGTTACCGGGATCACTTCCGATTCAAAAGCACTAAAATTCAGTCGTACAAATAACAGTTCATTTGTAGTGCCTAAACCTATTATTGATTCCAAGAAAATGACGATAGCCTTTTGGGGTAAAGATTTTGGAGATGGCAACATATTTTATATGCTTTCCTCCATCCAGAATACGCCTATGTTCACTTTAAGCATGAGTAATGGTTCTTTGAAATTTGTTGTTACACGATATGATAATGTTTATCAGTATGCCAAGACCGGAACTTTTACTCATCCGTCTCTGACAGATGGAAAGTGGCATCATGTTGCTTTGGTTTCGGACTTTGAAGATGCTGGGATTTCAACAATTACAACTGTTCTGTATGTTGATGGGCAAGCTGTTGATACAATCACCGAATATGCCAACCATTATAGTGAAAATGGAGGAGGCCAATCTTCTTACGGCACAGGAACCAAGTTTGTCATGGGGGGAAGCATTGATTTAGGCAACAGCACTGTTTCCCTGAATGGCACTAATATGTGCATTGATAATTTCAGAGTGTACGATACTCGCAAATTGTCGGCATCGGAAGTAAAAAGCATTTATGACGCAAAGCAATAGATTATTCTATCCACTCCAATGAAGTTGCCAATCAGGCAACTTCATTTTTAACATCTATGCCACACTTATAGAACAGTACAAGCAGAGGTAGTTCGTTTACAATTAAATAAATAGAACATGAATATAACAAAAAGTGATACACCGCAAACATCTGCTAAGATGAAAATATTTTTCATCTGCATTGAGATATTGTTACTAATAGCAACTGCTTTCTCCGTTCTTGGCATGATGGCTGGAAGTGTAAAAATTTCGAATACATTATTACCTTCCAATATGTTTAATTATGAGGGATGGCTATGTTACGTATTTGGAACAGTTAGCGTTGCTGGATTTATTGGAGGTATTTTTATGGCTATACGTGGCCTTTTTGCGACAAAAGTCGAAAGTTATGAAATTTCTTCCAAAGGAATCAGAGAGACATCAGATGGTTGTATGGCTCAACTTATGTCGGTATTTATTACTCCTCCGTTGATGGCTTTTATTACTTATGCATTTTCTTATTATCTATTTTGGATGATTTTGGAATCTGGTGCATATTTATTACCTTATATTATTGGTATATTACTCATATTTGGAGCTGTTATTTATCTAATAAAGATTTGGAAATATAAAAAAATACCATTAAATGGCCAGTTGGTTATTTCTTTTAGTATTCTGCTGCTATATGGGGGTATAGCATTCTTTCTTACAAATGGCGTCTCGTTAAATGATGGCATCCAGCAAATAGAAACTATGACAAATAGTATTACTACTTCTTTAAATGAAAGGGGGGAATCCTTTGATGATTTTCGGAAACGCTTTACGAGCGATGTGGATTTCCAGTGGAGCCGGGTCAAATTTCCGTTGGGGACATTGGATTTAGGAGGGGCAGAAAAGTGTCCTTACACGAAAGATTGCTGGGTATTGCGTATAGGTGTAGAGGCTTTTAAGATCGGACATACGGAGGAAAATGACGGTGAATTTGTTTGGGATGCCAGATTCGTTTTCCAAGGAGAAGATAAGGTCATTTATACAGATGAATATTCCGGAATATGGTACAACAAAGACACATTCACATTTGAACGGATCGGCGGAGAATGGTATGTTACGGCGCATGAGGTCGTATTCCCTACGATGTTAACAGTTGATGAGTTTAAACAAAATGTGAGAGAGAATAATAAAAAATATGTGAAATAATAATATAGAAAGAATATGAATAGATTTTTACACACAAACATGAAACATCTATACAGATGTTTGATTGCATTAGCGAGTATCATGTTTCTGCCAATAATGGCGAGGGGGCAAATGGTAGAAATAAATACAGGTGTCAACCAAATTCAAGTCAATTTGTTGGATCGAGGATATGAACCTGGAAATATCACTCATTTAAAAGTTAGTGGGATAATAGATGTGCGTGATTTATGCTATATAAGGGATTATATATTTAATTTGGAAGAACTTGATTTATCCGGTATAACAAAAATTGAAGATTACCAAGGGAGATATACTCCTCCAGGATTAACAGGTGGCGTGGGCAGTGATCGAGATGGAGATCATTATTATCCTGCAAATGAATTGCCTCCCCAAGCTTTTTCTAAATGGGTAAACGGACGTGTGACCGGTTGGAATAACCCCTTGCCTAAACTTAAAAAAGTCATATTGCCATCTTGTATCATATCGATCGGTGAGTATGCTTTCTATGTCAATAAGGGGATAGAAAATATATTGATTGGAGAGGATAATCTGTATTTTAAAACAATTGATGGCGTTTTATACGATAAAGAAGGAAAAACTCTTCTGCAATACCCGTTGGGACGTAAAGGTGATTTTACATTACCTGCTTCCGTGACAAAGATAGAAAGCATGGGAATGAACGATGCTTCTTTTACAAATTTGACACTCCAAACAGCAAATCCTCCGGAATTGACTTCTTCTCCTTTTAAAGCCACTACTGTTTGGATACCTAAAGGTTCATTAGCTGCTTATCGGGCTCATGGGTATTGGAGGAATTATACGTTAAGAGAAATTGGAGGTGTGGATCCCGCATTGACTGTAACAAAAGGTGAGGTGGATCATTTTGCGGGAGGTTATGCCTTGCAAGACAAAGGAAAGCAGGGTTGGATGACATTTGTGAAATCTGTAGCAGATGCTGGATTATACATTCGTTTGCAATTGAAAGATAAAAGTTGGACGTCAGCCATTACAATGGAATATGCAGATGAATATTTAGGCGAACGTGGAACTTGTTCGTTTGATGAGAATGGAGTTGCTTGGATTCCGCTAATGGGTAGAAAAGCTGAAAAATGCTTATGGCTTACATCGAATAAAGTGGGGGCAATGGAATATAAAATTGATATTTATGATGACCAGAAACTTCAGTCGTTATATTCCGAAGATAGTGTTTTTCATTTCATAACGAAACTTGTTGCTGAAAGTTCCGGTAATGTTGAAGGTGAAGTAGGAAATATTCTGTCATTCAGCTTGAATCTCAGTAATGTAGGAGTTTTTAGAGGACAATCTTGTGACCTTACTATTTATGCAGATAGACTGCCTGTTGAAAGTACCACTATTTGTTATCTGGAGAATGGTCAGAGTAAACAGATTTCTATGGAGGCGAACAATGGCAGCAAAACAAATACGCGGGGAAAAATTACTTTAGCGTTGGAAGAAAAAGATTATTTGTTCACGATATGTTCTACAATTGAAACACAAGGAGGGTTGTCATTTTCACTTAACAATGAAAATGACTTATCGTATTATGTCACCGGACCTGATGGTATTAGTGTTTATATAGCTAACACATCGGATTTAAATGCTTTTTTTATCTCTGGTCAATTGAAATACAAGGTGACAGGCGATAATACTGTTTCCGTACTCGGTCCGGATGTTGCTGAAGGTTCCGGACAGCAAGGAAATGACAATGATTCGTGGACGGTGACGGATTGTGTGATACCGGCGACCGTTTCCTATAACGGAAAGGATTATGCCGTAAAAGCAATAGAAGACGAAGCTTTCAGCGGTGCGTTGAACATGAAATCCATTTCTTTGCCGGAAGGGCTGGTGAAAATCGGATATGAAGCGTTTTATCGTTGTTATGGATTACAATCTTTGCATATTCCGGCCAGTGTAGTGTCGATCGACACGGAGGACTCGGAAGCCTTTTTTAGCAAATTGGATGTAGAAACGATAACGGTGGCGAATGGCAATCCGAAATTTACAGCAGAAAACAACATTTTGTACAACAAGGCTAAAACCCAAGTGCTATGGTCTGCTTATCTGCCGTCAGACAAGGAAATGGTACTTCCGGAAACGGTAACGGATATCCGTGCGTATGCTTTTGCTTATCAGGATCATTTGACGAGCATGACGTGTCCGGCAGGAATAAAGATTATCGGCAGTAATGCCTTTGCTGATTGCGAAAGTTTGACGACCTTGCGTTTTCGAGGGGAGATCCCGCCGTCCTTAGGCGATGAGGCATTCTCTGGGGTAGAGGCAAGCGGGCTGACGGTATATGTCCCGAAAGGATCGAAGCCTTTGTATGAGAAATGGAATATCTTCTCTGACATTGTAGAGGAAGGAGGAAGTGAGGAGCCGATAGGGGGTGAATTCACCATCGGGCAGCTCAAATACACCGTCATCGGCAAGGATGAAGTCGCCATATCCGGTGTGACGGACAAAACGCCTGCTTACTATGATATCAAGCAAACGGTTACATACGAAAGTATTGTCTACAAAGTGACAACTGTCGGTAAAGAGGCATTTAAGGGGTGTACGAACTTGGTGCGCTTCAATCCGGAAAGTATCCGTATGGTGATCGATTCTGTGGGTGAAAAGGCTTTCGACGGATGCAGCAGGTTGTCGAATCTTATTTTTTCGGAAGGATTGAAGACAATCGGTGATTATGCTTTTAACGGATGTGCTTCGTTAGGGGCTATCGATATACCTGCCAGCGTAACGTATATTGGTGAGGGTGTGTTCGATGATTGCAGCAAGCTTTCTCAGATCAGGGTGAAGACTGCCAACAAACGCTATTCATCCGGCAATGGTGTCCTTTACAATAGAGACATGACGACCTTGTTGGTTTATCCGAATATGCGGGGGAAAACATACACCGTTCCACAAGGAGTCACACGGATTGAGAGTTTTGCTTTTTATAATTGCACGAACCTCGAATCCGTCACGCTTCCGGATGGTTTGGTGTCTATCGGTGATGGTGCGTTTGACGGCTGTACGAGGCTGGTAAGCCTTACTTTGCCAGCCAGCCTGAAAAGCATCGGCATGGGGATTGTCGATCATTGCGAAAAGACATTGAAAGAACTCCATAGCAAGATGGTGCAACCTCTTTCTTTAGGTGAATATCCAGAATATGCTTTCTTCTATTATTCGAAACAAAGCGACATTTGTACTCTCTATGTCCCGAAAGGCTCTAAAGACAATTATTCGAAGGCTGCCGGCTGGAAGAACTTCAAGCGTATTGTGGAAGAGGGAGAAAGCATGAATCCGGAAGTTCCGGAGAGGACCGACAGCACTCTCACTGTCGTTTGGGAACCAGTTGCCGAAGCGACTGATTATGTTCTTAATATTTATCGGGATGCTGCTAAAACAGAGCTGATAGCGACTTATACGTTTGATGCCAACGGAAAATTGAAGTCTACAGGATTCTCTTATCAGTTAAAAGGCTTGGAAGCCGGTTCGACCTATTATATCGAAACGACAGCTGTCAAGCAGGCCAATGGCGAAACGGTTATCCTGGCACAAAGTACGACGGTTGCAGAAACAACCGGGAGTTCTGTCGGCAATGAAGAAGTCTCTGTGAACAAGCCGCAGATTCGTATAGGGAATGGACAAATATGGATACAATCGCCTTTGGAAACTGAGGTTAGGATTTACAATCTGTCCGGCTATTGTATCTGCGCCAAACGGATATCCGGAACGTCTTCGATCCGCCTCTCTTCCGGAATGTATATTGTTCTGATAGGAGAGGTGCGTTATAAGATCGTAGTCCGGTAGTTTATTATTCTATTTGCAGACATAAGAGGATAGAATATTTTATAGAGCGGAGTCTTTCATTAGATTCCGCTCTTTTTTGTCGTATCTTCGATGTCAGTAATTATGCGTTTGATAACCTTATGGAGGATAGGAATATCATTTTTGCAAATGTTGAATAATGGATAAAGACTGGTCTATCAGACCTAATGTGTGTAATACAAGCTCTCTGTCAAACATATATACCCTCCTTTATTATTCTTTGTTTCAGGAAAGCATCCATTTTATTTCGCAAACGGACTATATCGACAGAACAGCCCAATAATTCTTCCAAATCATTTTTTATACCGGACAAGGCGAAAAAACCTTTTAGTTCTCCTTCTATATAAATATCAATGTCACTATTTTCGTTTTGTTCCTGACGGGCAACAGAACCAAATATACCCATTCTGATAATTCCATATTTGGAGGCATTATTTTTCATATACTTTTTTAATAAGGCGATATATTCTGTTGTCGTTTTCATTTTTATTGATCTGGATGTCTAATGGCAAAGATAGTAATTGTTTACAAATATGCAATATAGCTGTTGTGGGAATCTTTTTATGTAACATAACGAACTACTTTAACAGTCGTTTATAACCGTTCCAAAATCTTCAGACAAGTTAATTAACACTCTTGAAAAGGGAGAATGCAAACCTTTTTTAGTTCATGTTGTTTAAATAGTAACTTATATATAAGTGCACAAATAATAGTATAAACTGTTTTAAACGTTGAATGAGATGAAAAAGATTCTTCCTTTTTTCTTATTGGTTCTTTTACTGGCGTCTTGCCAGAAGGACCCGGACATGTCAAAACTAAGCGATGATTTCGTAGTATTCACAGATCACAACAAGGATGCTAATTTCGAATCGTTTGCAACTTTCTACATTCCTGATAGTGTAATGGTTATCGGTAATAGTGAAAAACCGGAATTCTGGAGTGCAACTGAAGCTGACGATATCGTCTCTACTTTGGTTAATGGCATGGAAGGTCGTGGTTACACACGTACACTGGATAAAGAAGCCGCAGATCTGGGTTTGCAGGTTTCTTTCGTGAAAAATGTAAATTACTTTACCAACTATCATGACAATCCTTACTGGTGGTGGGGATATCCGGGATATAACTGGTGGTATGGCTACTGGGGTAACTGGACCGGAGCATGGAATGGATGGTACTATCCGTATCCTGTCGTCTACAGCTATAGCGTAGGTTCTTTATTGGTTGAGCTGGTCGACTTGAAAGCTCCGCAGCCAAAATCTACAGATGCTAAACTTCCGGTTCTCTGGACTGCTTACATGACTGGCTTGCTGTCCGGTTCCGACAAGGTAAATATCCAACTTTCTACCCGTGCCATCGAGCAGGCTTTTGTACAGTCACCGTACTTGAAAAAATAATTAAACGCGAATTAAAAGATAAATTTGAGTCTTATGAAAAAGATATATAAATCAATAAAATTAATCGCTTTACTTGTTGCCTGTTTAGCGATACCTTCTCTGGCTGGAGCCCAGGTTGTAAAGAACATGTATTTTAATGTGGACTGGCAGATCAACTCGCCGTTCAGCCAGAATTTCTCTGACAAGACAAGCGGTTGGGGTGCACATGCTGAAGCCGGTTATTATGTAGTTCCTAATTTCTCGGTAGGTGCATTTATCTCTTATCATACCAATAATAAGTATATCGATCGCCAGACATTGCCGGTAAGTTCTACATCGGCTATCACTTCCGATCAGCAGCATTCTATCTTCCAGTTGCCTTTCGGTGCGGCTTTCCGTTACAACGTAGCTCCCGAAAGTCAGTTCCAGCCTTATGCCGGTGTGCAGTTGGGGGCAAGCTACAGTGAAATGTCGACTTATATGAATGTGATGAAAGTTTACGACCGTAACTGGGGTTTCTACGTATCTCCCGAAATCGGTATGAATATGTATTTTACTCCTCAGAAACAGATCGGTCTGCATATCGCTGCCTACTATAATTATGCAACCAATAAAGGTGAAGTCCTGAGTTATTCGATCGATGGGTTGAATAACTGGGGTATCCGCTTAGGTCTTGCATTCTAATGCGAAGTTTGTTCTTTTAAGTGTTTTATGTAGTTTATGGGGAACGGGAGGCTGTCGTAATGGCACCTCCCGTTTTTGTTTTACAGGATTTGCAGTTTGAGGCCGAACGAGAGGCTCAGATAGTCTTTGGGTTTCAGGTAACCGTTTCCGATCTTGTTTATCAGATACAGGTCGCAGGTGCTGAGTTCGTAAAAGAAAGAGATGGATTTGTGCCAGCTCTTATTGGTATCTAACTTCAATGTGAATCGCTCTCCTATGAAGACATGGGTACGGATACGGGTGGAAAACCAGTAGTAACCTTGCGGATATTTGTCCGGCTGTTTGCCCCAGAAGTCGCGGTCTAACAGAGTATTGATATAGACACCGCAGGCGAGAGGTTCGAAAGACAACTTGTCGGCGATATGGATGTTCCAGGGGTAATAATTCTGTTTGAGCGTAAGGGTTGCCATAGCGTGGCGATCCGAATTGCGGGGAACTATTCCCAAATATACGTCTGTTTCCCAGTGATTGCGATAATAATTCCAACCTGTTCCGAGTGAAAGCATACCCATCGATCCGGCAAACTGGAATTTGGTATAGCGGGGAATGAGCTTTTCCCATCTGGAAATGTATTTTTCCACACGTTTCTTATATCGCATATCTTCCTCGATTTCCTCTTGTGCCTGTAAAGTGCCGGCCAGGAAAAGAAATACTATCGTCCATTTAAAAATCGATAACTTCATACGTGTAGTTGTCCGGGGTTAGGGTGAATAATAGGTAGTTGCGTTTGGCTATATTGCTACAGCCGTAGTAAATGATCCCGTCGTCAAAAAGGTCTTCCACTTGCAACTGATGGTTATGCGCATTCAGGCAGAATAGCAAAGAGGGAAATTCGCGGATATACAGCTGAAATACGTCTTTTACGTTATTGTCGAATTGTTCGCTTCCGGGGCGTGCATGCATGGCGACGACCGTACGGCTGTAATGACGGCTACTGTCTTGCAGTTCCTCTTTCAGGAAACCGAAGTCGGGGACAGGATGGGAATAGTCGTACTCGATCGCATTGGTGTTGAGGCAAACGAATTTGATGTCCCGGACGATAAAGGAAAAGTTCTCTTCTCCGAACAGATTGTTGAAAACCTGGTCGCCATTGCCGATTACGTCATGATTGCCGATCAATCCGACATACGGGATATCGAGTTTCGACAGGATATCGACAGCCCACTCATATTCTTTCTTCATACCGAACTCGGTATAGTCTCCTCCGTGTATGATGAAATCGATGCTGTCTTTTTTAGTATTGATATGTTTTACGAAATCTTCCGTCTCGTCGTAGCTGCGTTGTGTGTCGCCCATCAGGACGAAGCGGATCGTGTCTTTATCTTTTGTCGCCGCCTCGATAAGCGGGATGTTGTTGCCGTTGATATCGCGTTCGGAAATGGTGAGCCGGCCGTCATACGGATGGTAATCGATCAGGTCGCATGCGGATAAGAGCATGCTTAGGAATAATGACAGAGTTTGTTTATACATGACATCCTAACTTTTAGTTGCGGCAAAGTTAAGATGTCATGCCACTTCAAAAATGGTCGGGATGCAATGAATAATGTGCCAATAAACTAATATGCCAATATGCCAATGAAAGATTCTTTCATATTGGCACATCCGGCATATTGTTTAATTGGTATGCTATTTAATGTAATGATAATACCGGTTGAAGAAGTTCTTGAACCAGCCTGTCTTCATCAATCCTTTCTCGAAAAGCAGGATTCCTAAGAGAGCGCAACAGATTCCCAATGTTACATCTATAATATAGTGATGTGAGGTGTAAACCGCCGTTCCCCAAATTCCCGCCATGATGATGGCAAACAGGATGATCACAAATTTATTGCATTTATCGATAACCGCATAGCATAGCGCCACGACCATATATGCGGCATGTAATGACGGGACTGCCGCGAATACGTTCGCGTTGCGGCCATAGATGGAATCGAAGATCGAAAGGCCGGTCAATGCGTCGAACCTGCCGAGGCCGGCAACATTGCCCGGTGTGTCGAGTATCGGTTCGAATCCATAATTGATAGCATACCAAGGTGGCGCTGCCGGATGGATATAATACCCGGCAAAGCCGATCAGGTTGACGAACAGGAATACCATCGAGAAGCGGAGATACAAACTACGGTCTCCCTTGAGATAGAGCCACAGCCCGAAAGCGATCGGAACCGGGACCCAGCAGAGGTAAAATATACCAGCAAGGAAGTCCGCTATCTGGCAATTATGGATCGCGAAATACTCGCAAGGAATCAGGATATTCCCATTATCGTTTATGCCGAACAGGCTTTTTTCCAGGTTATACAGGCTTTCCACATCGATCGGGTTCGCCTCGTAGTTCGGGAAAACACGCATCCAGTCGTATGAAATGCCGAAAAGAGCGAACGGCAACAAGGCAACAGCCAACTTACGGGTTGTCTTGCTGGCAAAGAAGAGGAGCAAGTACAGGCCGACCATGAACACATGCTCCGGACGCAATCCGATACATACGGCTGTCAGTAAAAGAAACAGCGCTGTCAGGCCGATAACAGTCCCTGCCTCCTTCTTTGACGGGAGTACAATTGTGTCTTTCATTCGTTCCCTTTGCTGCTCAATAGTTTACGACAATGGTTCAGGCGTGCGAATGCCGTGATGTTGGAGAATATCGCAACGACCAGCAAAGGAATGACGAATATCATGATCGGTTCGAACGTTTCGTTGTTCTCCATCATGGGTGCGAAGATACCGCAGCAAAGAGCTCCTAATCCGGTCAACACCACGCGTTCGGGACGTTGCATGAAGCCGACTTTGCATTCAAGTCCCAACCCTTCGGCACGGGCGCGGACATAGCTTACCATCAGTGAACCGATCAAAGCAATGAAGGCGACGATCGAACTGATGACATATCCCTGGTTGATCAGATAGAAACAGATCCCGAAGAAAACCGTCAGTTCGCTGTAGCGGTCCAGGACCGAATCGTATAAGGCGCCGAACGTGGAACTCATTTTTCCGATACGCGCTACCTGTCCGTCCATCATGTCGAACAGCCCGGCAAACAGGATGATGCCGCCACCCCAGCCGATATAGTAGAAATCATCTCGTTCTCCCTTCATTCCGGCATAAAGGAATATGCAGGCAGCCACAATATTCAGGATTAATCCTGTCGTCGTAATAAAATTGGGGGTGATCCCAATTTTAATCATTCCATGTACGATCGGGTTGATGATCTTGTAGATCGTCTGTTGCAACCAATCTCTAAAAACTTTGAATTTCATATTTTACTATTTGTTTCTATTTTGAATTCGCTTTCTGGAAACGGCCTTTGATCCTACAGTTCTTGTAGACAAAGACACGTTGCATATTATAGTTCCAAAGAAATCCGACAAGCAGCGAGACGACTATCTTGGAGAAGACGAACAAGTCGTCGATATAGTGTTTCAGCGTCTCCTGGACCCAAGGATTCCTGCTGATCGTTTCCGTCATGAAGTAGATCCCCCAGGTATTCAGCAAAATACTACCGATCCAGACCAATATGTATTTTACCATCACATGCCGTTTCTTGCATTCTTTGGATTTGAATGTCCATTTATAATTGATGATGCAGTTCACGATCCCGCCGCAGACAGATCCCGTGAAGGTCGCATACACGTAATAAATTCCAAATAATTTGACCAACAAGATTGTAACCAGAAAGTCTGTTGCGCTGGCGATCTGCGAAGAAAATTGGGCGCGTATGAACATGAATATCCCGCCTTTCTCCGAAAACGCTCTTGCACTTTTCTTTATCCAATCAACCATCTTGCACCGATTAACAGGATGAGGCTGTATATTCCAGCCAAAATATCATCCATCATGACTCCGACTCCGCCCTTGAAGCTTTCCATCTTGCGGATGCCCAACGGCTTGAAAATATCGAACAGGCGGAATAGCGCGAATGCCGCCAGTGCATACCACAGGTTACCTGCCGGGGCTGCCAGAAGCGGAATCCAGACACCTACCATCTCGTCTACCACTACCCGCGAAGGATCTTCTCCCCAAATGGGTTCGACTGCGTTTGCCGAACGGATGCCGGCAATCGTAAAAACGCCGACCAGCAAAGCGGTTATAATAAGAAGCAGGGTAGGAGATACGGCGCAAGACAATGCAAGCCAGATCAGCGTGGCTAATAAGGCCCCTGCCGTTCCCGGAGCAAACGGAGAAAAGCCGGAGCCAAAGCCTGTTGCTATAATAATATGAATTAGTGGAACTCTTTTCATCCTGTCAGTAAAATGTGTGCAAAGTTATAAAAATAATAAAACTTTCCCCCTTATCCGGGAGAAAGTTCTATCGAGAATTCCATGCTGATGGAATTTTAGTTTCATAGGCATGGAACAAAAGTTTCATAGGCATGGAACAAAAGTTTCATAGGCATGGAACAAAAGTTTCATCCCTATGAAACTAAACTTGTATTACCTTGAATTTTAGTCCAGATAGTTAGGAGCTTTTTCTCCGATCATATCGCGCAGCGTCTGTTTAACCATTCTCCATTGCTGGAACAGGTCATGTACGGGCTGATGTTCGAAGTCGTGCATCGGGCTCTTGCAGAAGAACGACAACCAAGTCTGTATGCCACACATGCCGGCACGCAGGGCCAGATCGCTGAACAACACCAGGTCAAGCGCGATAGGAGCAGCCAGGATGGAGTCGCGGCAAAGGAAGTTCACCTTGATTTCCATCGGGTAGCCCATCCAACCGAAGATGTCGATATTGTCCCATGCTTCTTTATTGTCCTTGCGGGGTGGATAGTAGTTGATGCGTACCTTATGATATACGTCTCCATACAGGTCCGGGAATTTTTCGGGTTCGAAGATATTGTCGATGACAGACAGCTTGCTGACTTCCTTTGTCTTGAAGTTTGCGGGGTCATCCAATACTTCGCCGTCGCGGTTCCCTAAGATATTGGTGGAGAACCAGCCGCTTACGCCTAACATACGGGTTTTGAACATCGGAGCCAGTACCGTTTTCATCAAAGTCTGTCCGCTCTTGAAGTCCTTACCGGAGATAGGCACATTCATTTTCTTGGAGAATTCCCACATGGCGGGAGTGTCCACACACAGGTTGGGAGCACCCATGATGAACGGAGCGCCTTCTGCGATAGCGGCATAAGCGTAGCACATACTTGGAGAAACGGCTTCCGTATTGTTGTCCTTCATCGCTTTTTCCAAAGCGGCGAGAGACATGTGCTCGTCAGACAGCGGAATATAGATTTCCGTACTTGCAGCCCACAGGACGGCAATGCGTTCGCAGTTGTTGGCAGCCTTGAATTCGCGAATGTCCTGGCGGAGCTGTTCAACCATGTCCCAGCGGGTGGCAGCTTGTTTGATGTGCGTGCCGTTCAAACGCTTTGCCCAGTTATGGTCGAATGCGGCCGGCATCGGCTTGATTGCCTCCAATTCGTCTTTTACGCCGTTCAGGTCTTTTTCTTTCAGAACTTCTGCGTACATAGCCGCTTCGTATGCATTATCGGGGAAAATGTCCCATCCGCCGAAAACGATGTCATTCAGGTCGGTCAGAGGAACAATATCTTTGATCGCTTTTTCTTCTCCGTTTTCTAAACGCATTGTCGCTAACTGTGAGATTGAGCCGATAGGCTTTGCCAATCCTTTACGTGCAGCTAACGTACCTGTAATCATGGTAGTGGCAACTGCACCACCTACCCCAACAACCAGAATACCAAGTTTACCCTTGGCTTCTTTAACTTCGATTTTTTCCATGTCAAATTAAGTTCAAAATGATTGGGGACAAAATTAGGCTTTCTGGGTGAGACATAAAAGGCTATATGTCGGCTTAATTGGTCTGAAATACTATAAAATAGGCTTGTATTACTTATAATTGTACCGGAGCCTCTTTTTCCGGCTCCCCTTGATTGTAGGTCGATTCCCGGGGAAAAGTATGTTTAAAGAATCTTTTTTTGGATTGTTATGAATAATTTTTCCGCTTTTATAGTGCATTATCCATTTTAAATGCTTTCCTTTGTAACCGACAAGCAAAACTGTTTGTGTAGTTCTTTATCTCCGACTTAATATTCATAGCAGAATATGATTTAGCAGACATTGATCTTTCCTAAAAGTTTTATTGTTTCAATTTTTTTATTAATTATTTTATATCATTTTTGTATGAATATTTACATTGGTAACCTGAACTATCGGGTTAGAGAATCAGACTTACAACAGGTTTTGGAAGAGTATGGTACAGTTGAATCAGTTAAATTGATCATTGACCGTGACACTCGTCGTTCTAAAGGTTTTGCTTTTGCAGAACTTCCTAACGAAAACGAAGCAAAGAACGCTATCGAAGAATTGAACGGCGCTGAATACGAAGGTCGCCAGATGGTTGTAAAAGAAGCAACACCGAGACGCTAATAAAAGAATAGCATCAAAGTATATGAACGGGGATATGGACAAGATTCTATATCCCCGTTCTTCGTTTATTCCTTTTTAATTGTTACGTTTGCACTTAAATTAGCAGTTGATGAAAAGTGTTTTAAATATTTCCTGTTTGCGCATTAGCCTGTGTTTCCTGTTCTGTTTGACGGGAACTTCAATTGTCCCTACACTTCATGCCCAGATTCCGGAACGCGTATTCAAGACGGATTACCGGATCGATCCGGTAAAGAAGGGGGAACTTTCGGTCGAAATAGATAACCTGAGTTTCTTCAAGGATGACGAATATACCGGTTCGTTTATGAAAGGCTATACGTTGCCGGGGCTTTGGTTGCAGGCGAAGGCGGTCTATTATCCGTTGGAAATGCTGAAACTCGAAGCCGGTGTGCATCTGCAACGTTTCTGGGGGGCGAATCGCTATCCGAATATGGCTTACCAGGATATTGCGCATTGGAAAGGTGATCAGTACCAGAAAGGTTTTCATGCACTTCCCTGGTTCCGGGCGCAGGTGGCTTTGTCCGATCGTGTGAATATCGTGCTGGGCGATTTGTATGGGGCGGCCAATCATAACCTGATAGAGCCGTTGTACAATCCGGAACTGAATATGATTGCCGATCCGGAGATGGGATTGCAATTGTTGTATAATTCGCGCCGGTTCGATTTGGATGCGTGGGTGAACTGGGAAAGTTTTATTTTCAGGGAAGATGTCCACCAGGAAGCATTTACGGTCGGGTTGTCCGCCCGCTTCAAGTTCAACGATCCGGATTCGCGTTTTCATTTTTATGCTCCTTTGCAGGCTTTGGCCCAGCATCGGGGAGGGGAGATCGATACGATCCTGACCAATTCTGTCCAGACATTGATGAACGGTGCTGTCGGAGTCGGAGGCGTGTGGAACACAGGTCATGAGATATTCAAGAACGTGAATGTGGAGCTGGATGCCACCGGCTATTATCAGCAGGCCGGTAAGTTATGGCCTTTCGATAACGGTTATGGTGTATATGTACGCGCGTCTGCCGATATTTATGATTTCCGTGTGAAGACTTCCTATTGGAGATGCCATCAGTTTATTTCCATGTTCGGCAGTCCGTTTTACGGGGCTGTCTCGACATCCGATGAAGGTCTTGCCTTCGATGATCCTTCCTGTGTTTACTTTGGCTTGGAGTATTCGCGTGAATTGGCAAAAGGTTTCTCGCTTGGCATCGATCTGGACATATATGAACATCTGCCTGTCGTTTTTCGCGGTACGGAGCAGGATGGCTATAAATCGTTTGCCAAAACCAGTTTCTCTGCCGGAATTTATCTGCGGGTAAACCCGTCTTTCCTGATAAAGAAATTCTAAGGGTTAATAGTAATCCCGATTTCTGCCCAAACGGAACAGGGCGAAAAGCAGGGCTGCAATAATCGCCCTTGTTAAATAAGCAAAGTTTGTAAAAATATTATTATTTTTGTAGGCGGGATGTTAATTGAATGATCTTAAATCACTGGTAATATGTTCGATATTTCTTTATTGTATGAATTGAAGAAAGGGAGTAGAGAAGCCTTTAATGGTGTTTTCCGTTACTACTATCCCCGGATGATGGCCTATGTTGCTTCTATGGTTGAGCAAAAGGCAGCTGAGGATATTGTTCAGGATGTTTTCTTGTATGTTTGGGAAAACCGTGAAAAGCTATATGTCGGTGATGGTTTCCATTCCTATCTTTTTCAATCCGCTTATACCCGTTGCCTGGACTATTTCAAGAAAAACCTTTCGATTGAAAAATACCATTCTTATACTTACGAACACTATCTGGAAGATTATCAGAATCTGCTGAAAAGCGACAATCCCGTTATAGAGGAGCTTTCCGTTAAGGAGTTTTACCGCCATTTGTATGAATTGCTGGAACACCTGCCAGCACAGCGTCGTGAAGTTTTCATCCTTGCCTATATAAAAGGGTTGACGACAAAAGAAGTTGCGGAACAGACCCGGATACCGCAACGCACGGTAGAAAACCATTTGTATTTAGTTCTCCGGTTTCTGAAGGGGCACATGTCCAAGAATGATTATTATATGTTTTGTGCCGTTTTTCTTTCTCATGGCATACATGCTTGATAAGAATAAACAAAAAAAAGTCATTTTTGCTCAGTAGTTTTTCGTTGTCGGTCGTTTAGCTTATATAACAAAGTATAAAATGGAGTTCAATTACGCACTTTTGGCAAAATATTTGGTTGGCAACCTCTCTCCGGAAGAAATGGAGGAGGTGATGAGATGGCGTGATTTGTCGGCTGAGAATGAAACTGTTTTTTCTGAAGTGTTCCGTTTACGTCTTTCGTGGAATGCTGCGAAGTATGCGGACGACGAGCGGATAGATAGGGCTTTGGAAAAGATAAATGCCCGGATTAACCGGACAAGGCGTTATGGAACTGTCCGTTCTTTGTTGAAATATGCAGCTGTTATTCTACTGTTTGTTTCGTTTTCTTCTGTCGGATGGAATTATTTTAAGCCGGAAACTTATATGACTATAGCTTTAGGCGATAGTGAAGGCGTGAAAAAAGTAGCGTTGGATGATGGTTCGGTTGTTTGGTTGAGGGGGAATTCGGTATTGAAAATACCGCAGTCATTCAGTGCCGCCAACCGAACGGTCTCCTTGCAAGGAGAAGCATTCTTTGACATCGCAAAGAATGCAAAATCACTATTTATCGTTGCTACCGATTATGTGAAGGTTGAGGTACACGGAACCTCCTTTAATGTTAATGTCGACGCCGAGAATAAGTCTGTCGAAACTATTTTAGTAAGAGGCAGTATCTGTTTACAAACCCTGAACGGAAAGAATATTTTAGAAATGAATCCGGGAGAACGAGTTACTTTTTCCCAGAATGAAAATACTTGTTTTACGGAGCATGTCGATGTGAATGTCTGTGCTACATGGCGCTTTAACCAACTGGTTTTCGAGAATACTACACTTCGTGAAATCGCCAACAAATTATCAATCAAATATAATGTAAATGTAAATATCGAGTCGTCGAAGTTGGCTCAACGCAGGTTTCGTTGCGTGATCAATGAAGACGAGCGTTTGCCGGATGTCCTGGAGCAACTGTGCTATCTGGCGCCGATTACCTATCGGATTGAGAATTCCGAAATTTATATATCTGAAAAACAAACAAAAAAATGTATGTCTATGGGAAATTGAAATGTAATCTGATGTAAACGGTTCCGTAATATCGGAGATGTTTCTTTGCAGCGGTTAATTAAAAAACGCTGTCCGGTATGGGAAGTGTTATTGGCGGGTACGAGAGAACCCGTTAAAAAGTTAACTCATTTTTAATAGTACTAACAAAAACGAATCACATGGTATGAATAAAAAAGTATCTATTGCGACATTATCTGCATTCTTAGTCGCAGCATCGCCTGTAATGGCGGCAAATGAAGCGAATACTTTGTATGTGAATCTGGAATTGTCTTTGAATAGGACAACTGTAGGTAGGGTCATACAAAGCATCAGTCAGCAAACGGGTTATGAATTTTCTTATGATGAATCCATCTTAAGTAAAGAAATCTCAAGAGTATCTGTCCGTGTAAAAAATGAACACATCGAAAGTGTTTTAAAGAAAGTATTTAAGAATACGGATATTTCTTATCGGATAGTCGATAACCGGATTTTCCTGCAAGATGACGTCAAGACAAAAAGCATGTCTTTGGCAAGTGTTCAACAGGTCGGAAAGACAATCAGAGGTACGGTTGTCGATAATACCGGCCTTCCCGTTATCGGGGCGAATGTCATTGTGAAAGGAAGTGCCGGGGTCGGTACGGTGACAAATGTCGATGGTGATTTTACATTGGAAGGCATTGAAGACGGTGCGATATTGATGATTTCCTATATCGGTTATGTAGATCAGGAGGTTGCCGTAGCAAAAGGAAAAAACAATTATAAAATTACGATTCACGAAGATACTCAGAATCTGGATGAGGTGGTTGTTGTCGGTTATGGTACACAAACAAAAGTGAATCTTACCGGTGCAGTGAGCACGATTGGCAAAGACGAATTGATCAACCGGCCGGTGACGAATGTATCTTCCGCTCTCCAAGGATTGACTCCGGGGGTTACGATAACATCCGGAACGGGAAGGCCCGGTGATGACGGTTCGACTATCCGTGTTCGCGGGGTGGGTACCTTGAACAACGCCAATCCGTATATTTTGGTGGATGGTATTGAAACCGGAACTTTCGATTCGATCGATCCGAACGATATCGAATCTATTTCTGTTTTGAAAGATGCAGCCTCGGCTGCCATCTATGGTTCTAAGGCTGCCAATGGCGTAATTCTGGTTACGACCAAACGGGGGAAAACCGGTAAAGCGACAGTCTCTTACAATGGTAATGTCAGTTTTTCGAATGTGTCGACTTTGATCGATCGTCTGAGCTCTTATGATTATGCTCGTTTGTATAACCAGTTGTTGACACAGGACGGCGCATCTCCCCGTTTTACAGATGACGATCTCCGTTTATTTCAGGATGGAACAGACCCTTATGGCCATCCGAATACGGTTTGGACAGACTATATTTACCGGACTGGCTTTCTGCATAAACATAATCTTAATGTCAGCGGAGGTTCCGAGGATGTGAAATACATGGCTTCGGCCGGCTTTTTAGGACAGGAGGGAACGATGAAGAATTCCGACCGTTCCCAGTTCAATCTGCGTACGAATTTGGATATTAAGTTATCGGATAAATTTACGATGCGTACGAATATGGCCTTTATCCATAATCAGTATTCCGAACCAAATGCATCTTATGGAGGAGGTTCTAACCAACTTATATGGCAAGCCAATCGTATAGCTCCCTGGATTCCATATAAAAAAGAAGATGGTTCTTACGGTTCGATATCGGATGGAAACCCGGCTGCTTGGTTGGATATCGACAGCCGGAAATATCATTTGCAGCAGAACTTCTCTGGCGTGCTGGCCTTTGACTATCATATTATAGACGGCCTGACTTTTACATTGCAGGGCGCTTATGTGACGAATATTAAGGAAACAAAAGATTACCGCAAGGAATGTTGGTATGACGACGTTAATTATCACGGACCGGATCAGTTGACGGAAACGATTTCGAGATGGAGCCGTTATACGTTGGATGCATTGTTGAATTACGACAAGACTTTTAACCAGGACCATCATTTCAAAGCAATGGCTGGTTATAAGATCGAAAAGTATGATTACCGGAAATTAGAAGCCTTCCGTAAGAGTTTTCCGAACAGTGAAGTAACCGATTTGAACGGTGGCGATTCTTCGACGCAAACCAATAGCGGTTATTCTCGTGAACTGGCTTTATTGTCTTACTTCGGACGTCTCAATTACGACTACAAAGGCAAATACCTGTTGGAAGCTAATTTCCGTGCCGATGCTTCTTCCCGTTTTGCAAAGGGCTATCGTTGGGGATATTTCCCGTCTTTCTCTGCCGGATGGCGTATTTCGGAAGAAGATTTTATGGAAAATACGCGTAGCTGGTTGCAGTCATTGAAGTTCAGAGGATCTTGGGGATTGCTCGGAAACCAGGATGCCGTATCGGATGAATATTATCCCTATTTGCCAACTTTATATATTGGTAAAAACTTCCCGTTCGGTGGAACGGTTCACCAAGGTATCACGGTTGTAAGCCATAAGGTAACGACTATTTCCTGGGAAAATTCGACAAACTGGGGGATCGGTTTTGATGCCAATTTCTTGAACGAGTTTATGTTGAGTGCCGAATATTATAACCGTAAGACATCCGACATCATTATGGATATTCCCGTTTCCGATACATTCGGTATATCGGGGACGTATCAGGACAACAAAGGTTCTTTACGAAACAGCGGTGTGGAAGCAAGTTTTGCCTGGAACCATTCCTTCAATAAGGATTGGAGAATGGGAGTCAATGCGAATTTCTCCTACAACAAGAATAAGTTGTTGGATTTGGCCGGTGTCAATGAGATTATCGACGATTATCTGATTAACCGTGTCGGTGCACCCTATCAATCATTTTATGTCTATGAGGTAGACGGATTATTCCAGAGTGATGAAGAGGCTGCTGCTTATGAAAAGCAATATGGTAATCCGTGGTCCGCTCCTTTCAAAGCGGGTGATTTTCGTATTAAGGATGCAGACGGAGACGGGAAACTTTCCTCAAAAGATCGTGTGATCAAAGGTACACAACAACCGAAAACGACTTATGGTCTGACGTTGAGTGCAGGATGGAAAAATTTTGATTTGTCGGTATTTATGCAAGGTGTGACAGGCACAAATCGCTATTTCACAAGAGATGTTGTCGGTTCCTTTATTGGTGATACTTCTCATCCGAGTACGAACTGGCTGGAGGCTTGGACTCCTGAAAATACGAACACAGAATGGCCTCGTTTGTTCTTGGAAGAAAATTCCGTTAGTGCACCTAATAAATGCCGTTCTTCTTTCTGGGCTATGAATACGGATTATTTGCGTATTAAGAATATCAATTTCAGTTATACGTTCCCGAAGGCTGTTACGAATAAATTGGGTATCGCCAATGCGAAGATTTATTATACAGGCGAGAATCTCTTTACTTTTGACAGTCTGCCTTTCAATGCAGATCCTGAGTCTTCTTCTGGCAATTTGGATATTTATCCGATTAATAAAAGCCATTCAATCGGTGTTAATGTAACGTTTTAAATGATTGTAATATGAAACTAAAACAAATATTAAGTCTCGCTCTTTGTCTTGCCGGGGCAGGAGCCTTTACTTCTTGTGATGATTTCTTTGATCTGAATCCGAAAGATCAGTTGACTACAAACACATTCTGGAACACTTCCGAGGATGTCGATGCCGCTGTAACTGCCGCCTATAATTGGTGGGTCAATAACTATGTCGGCTCGAAGTTTATCTTCTACGAAGACAGCTATTCGGATATCGGTTTCAATTATACGAACGCTTCTAACATGAGAAACATGGGGAGAGGCAGCGTTTCTCCTACTGCGGCTCCGAATTATTGGAGGCAGTATGAAACGATACGCCGTTGTAATTTCGTAATTGAAAATATCGATTTGGTTCCGGCTTCCGCCATGACGGAAACGGAGAAGAATGATTTTCTGGCGCAAGTGCGTGCAATTCGGGGATATAGCCATGCTTATCTGGCTACTTGGTATGGGGATGCCGTTATCATGGATTTTGTTCCTGCAACGGCCGACGATGCCAAACTACCGCGCGAACCGGAAGCAAAAGTGAAAGAACATGCTATGAATGACTTGATGTGGAGTGCCGAACATATAGCAGAGAAACCGGCTGCAAAGGGACGTATTGCAAAAGGTATAGTCCTTTCGATGATCGCTCGCTTCAATTTGTTGTGGGGGAATTATGCGGAGGCTTTGGATGCTGCTAATAAAGTAATAGCATTGAATCAGTATGAGTTAGATCCCGATTTCCTGAATATGTTTTCTATGGCAGGACAGGATTCGAAGGAAATTATTTGCACTTACGAACATGTTCAAACTACCTATAAATATGGTGATGTGATCCGTTTCTATAACAATTCGGATGGCGGTTGGGCCTCTTTTGTACCGACTCAAAACATGGTTGATATGTTTGAAATGGCGGATGGCAAGTTGATCGATGAAGCCGGTTCCGGCTATGATCCGGTCCATCCGTTCTATAATCGTGATCCGCGATTGAAAAATACGGTTATCTATTCCGGATTGGATTGGGTTGGACGCAATGGCGTGCCACGAATTTTCAATACGCTTGATAAGACCTTGCCGGGTGGTTCTTCCAATAAGGATTATTATACGGCGGCAGATAATGCCTCTCATACCGGAATGTTGTGGGCTAAATATTTGTATCCTAACCAAGGACAATATTCTACTTCCATGAACGACGATGCCTTGTGCCCGATCATCTTCCGGTATGCGGAAATATTGTTGACGAAAGCCGAATGTTTGGTCGAACTGAACCAAGATTTGCAGGAAGCAATGAATATCATCGACCGGTTACGTTTGCGCGGAGGTCATATCGCTGTCGACCGTTCCAAATACGATACGCAGGCCAAAGTACGTGAACTGGTAAGAAGGGAACGCACGATAGAATTGGCCGGTGAGGGGTTCCGTTTTGAAGATATCGTTCGCTGGGACGAATACGACAAGACCGGATCCAAGACCGGAAGAAAAGTGGCAGAGACTGTTATGCCGGGTGACTTGTATCGTTTGTGCGGAACCGTCGATTATGACGAACCGGATCCGGACCGTCGTGCCGTGATCGATGTGAATGCTTCTCGTGAAGACCGTTTGGTCGAAGTGCGTTATTTCGACAAGAAGCAGTTCCATCTGCCTATTATGCAGGCGGAAATGGACGCGAACCCTCAATTGGTTCAGAACGATGGTTATTAATAGATCAATAAAACGTATTTACAATGAAGTATATTAAAAAATTGATATATCTCCTTTTACTCACAGTTGCCACTCAGGTGGCAACTGCGCAGATAAAGATTCTTTACGGACCTTATTTGCAGAATGTAAAAGAGAATGAAGCGACCATTGTCTGGGAGGCGGATAAACCTTCCATCGGTTGGGTGGAATTGGCTCCGGATGATGGAACGCATTATTACGGAGAGGAACGGCCTAAATATTTCGATACGATTAACGGAGTTAAGAACACCTCTTTACTTCATACAGTTAAGGTCAAAGGCCTGACGCCCGGTACGACATACCGGTATCGCATCTATGCGCAGGAAGTCTTGTCGCATGAAGGTATTTCTGTCATATACGGACGTGTAGCAGCCTCGGATGTCTATAAAAAGAAAGCATTGACGTTTACAACTTGTGATTCGCAGAAGAAAGAGACAAGTTTTGCGATGATTAATGATATTCATGGTCGTGAAGGTATTATCACGAAACTGCTGAATGCTGTCGGCTATAAAGATAAGGACTTGATTATTTTTAATGGGGATATGGTCTCTGTGTTTCAGGATCGGGAAACTATTTTCAACGGGTTCATGAAAGAAAGTATTGATTTGTTTGCTTCTGAAAAGCCAATGTACTATGCACGTGGCAATCATGAAACCCGGGGAGAATTTGCTACTTCGTTTCAGAAATATTTCTCTCCGAAAGAACCGTTCCTGTATTATCTTTTCAGGCAGGGACCTGTATGTTTCATTATGTTGGATACGGGGGAGGACAAACCGGATTCCGATATCGAGTACAGCGGTATTACCGATTATGACGGTTACCGTACGGACCAGGTGGAATGGATGAAGGAATTATATAAAAATGAAGATTTCAAGCAGGCTAAATTTAAAGTTGTCATTGCACATATGCCTCCTTCTGCCGATCTTAATATCTGGCATGGTCAGAAAGACGTCTTGAAGAAATTCGTACCTATCCTGAATGAACTCGGAGTGGATCTGATGCTATGCGGACACCTCCATCGGAACAAATATGAGGAACCGAGTACCGGTATCAAATTTCCGGTATTGGTAAATTCAAATAACAGTGTGGTTTCTGTGGAGACTGATGGCAGTCAGATGAATCTGGTGGTTCTTGATTTGGATGGCAAAGTCGTTACAAAAAAGTCGTATACGGCAAAATAATCTCTGTTATTTTGATCTTTCAATGTAATTTAAGTGCGGTTATTCTGGATGAAATTCGGGTAACCGCATTAAAATTTGTAGCTGCATGAAAAACGTTTCGGTGTGGTTGCCTTGATAGCAAATTGACAATCTGTTATGGAGGAGGTGATGAGATGGTGTGATTTGTCGGCTGACAAAGGCCATGGGCAAAATGGACAAGTGGTATGAAAAGGTAATGGCACTGGGCAACAACAACTTCCGTTCCGTCATTAAGATCTTCAGGAACCACGCTCCATTATATGAGACATCCGGTATATCAGAAAATAAAGAATGTGTGGGCTTTTATCCATGTTGCCGTCCGTGCATTGTACTACATTTTTCATGGGAAATAACCCTGTATGGCGTACGTCGGTCCGGCCGGGTAAGGTCAGCTCAACGTACGCCTGTAGTTCATCGGGGAGATACCGGTGTGCTTCTTGAAATACCGGCCGAAAAACGACTGGTCCGGGAATTGCAACCGGTTCGCTATTTCCTGTATGCTCAGCTCCGTCGATTGGAGCAAGGCTTTGATTTCGAGGATAACATGGCGGTCGATGATGTTCTTGGCTGTGGTGCCGGATACGTTCTGCACGACGGAAGACAGGTAGCGCGGGGTTATGAACAGTTTGGCGGCATAGAAAGAGACTTCCCGTTGGGTCATGCAATGGGCGTGTATCAACCGGATGAAGTGTTTGAAGAGTTCTTCCTGGCGGTTCGGGCCGTCGGGCTTCTTCTGTAAAAAGAGGTGCTGGGTTTTGTCGTAAAAATCCAGCAGGAAGTTTTGTACATAGTTTTTGAATATTTGCAAGCGGAAGCTGTTTTCACGGTCCTTGTACAGGTCTTCCATCGCCAGTGTTAGGCCGACGAGTGGTTTGACGCGCTCTTCCGGAACGATGATACAGGGATGTTCTTTCAGGAAATGGAAGAACGACGGGTCGAGCCGGGAGGTGATTTCCTCGAATAGCGTCTTGGAGAAATCGACGTAGGAAGCAGTGAAATCAGGGCTGATATGCGTGCTGTTGACAATAGAACCGGGAAGGAGCACGAGCTGGGTGTTCTCCACGATCTCGTATGCTTGCAGGTCGATCTCGAGGCGTGCCGTTCCGCGATGGCAGAAGAAGATCGTGGCTCCTTCCAGTTTGGCAATCTGATTGACGGGGATGTTTATCCGTTCATTCGTGCCGGCAATGAACGGATCCTGTTCAGGTAAGCGTACTATTTTCATGTTTATTTCTGTTTTGGAACAAAAGTAATGAACTTTCTCCGGTGTATGCGAAAAATGTTCCGATTTTGAACAATATGGGCTAACTCTTGAACTCTGCTGCTGGGCAAATCACCTTTACCTTTGCCGCGAATTAAAGATTGGAAAATGATAATGATGAACAAAAGATGGATGCAACTTTTAGGTATTATCAGTTGCGCAGTGTTAGCGGTGTCTTGCAAGCAAGCGCCATCGGTACAAATGGAAGCGGAGTATGCGGTATTGCAGGTACAACCTTCCGACAAGGTAATCTCCACTACTTATTCGGCGACAATCCGCGGGCGGCAGGATATCGACATCTATCCGCAAGTATCGGGCTTTATAACTAAACTATGTGTAGAGGAAGGGCAGGCGGTCCGTCGAGGGCAAGTGCTGTTCGTGATCGATCAGGTGCCCTACCGGGCAGCTTTGCAGACTGCGGAGGCAAATGTGGAGGCCGCTACGGCTTCGCTGGCGACAGCCAAGCTGACTTACGACAGCAAAAAGGAACTTCGTGCCCGTAACGTGGTTTCCGATTTCGACCTGAAAACCGCCGAGAATAGTTGGTTAAGCGCCAAAGCGCAATTGGCCCAGATGAAGGCCCAGGAACTGAGTGCCCGCAACAACCTCTCTTATACGGAGGTGAAGAGCCCGTGCGACGGAGTGGTCGGGACTTTGCCTTATCGCGTCGGAGCGTTGGTGAGTGCCGGCTTGCCGCAGCCGCTGACTACGGTTTCGGACAACTCGGATATGTATGTGTATTTTTCGATGACAGAGAACCAGTTGCTTGCCCTGACGCGGCAATATGGTTCGAAAAACGAAGCCTTGAAAGAGATGCCGGAGGTGGAATTGAAGTTGAACGACCAATCGGTGTATGAAGAAAAAGGAAAGATCGAGACCATCAGCGGCGTAGTCGACCGGAATACCGGAACAGCCAGCCTCCGGGCCGTGTTCCCGAACGAAAAAGGGTTGTTGTATAGCGGAACCTCGGGGAATGTCGTCTTGCCGGTTTCCAAGAAGGGAAGCCTGGTCATTCCGCAGTCTGTCACATTCGAAATACAGGATCAGGTGTATGTCTATAAGGTAGTGGACGGCAAGGCGCAGTCTGTTCCCGTCAGTGTGACTCGCGTGAACGGTGGCCGGGAGTATATCGTAGACAACGGATTGCAAGCCGGCGACGTGATTGTAGCGGAAGGCGTCGGCCTGCTGCGTGAAGGAACTCCTGTTAAAGTGAAACAAAACTAAGAGAAGAAAATGAATTTAAGAACCTTTATAGAACGCCCCATCCTGTCGGCTGTCATCTCTATTTCGATAGTCGTTGTGGGCATTATCGGGCTTTTTACATTGCCCGTAGAACAATATCCCGACATTGCCCCGCCTACGATACAGGTGAGTACGACTTATTTCGGGGCGAGTGCGGAAACCTTGCTGAAGAGTGTCGTCGCCCCGTTGGAAGAGGCGATAAACGGTGTGGAAGATATGACATATATGACTTCGTCGGCCTCTAACGCGGGTACGGTCAGCATTACCGTTTACTTCAAGCAGGGGACGGACCCGGATATGGCAGCCGTCAACGTGCAGAACCGTGTGTCGAAGGCTACCGGCCAGTTGCCGGCCGAGGTGACGCAGGTCGGTATCACGACTTCAAAGCGGCAGACCAGTATCTTGCAGATGTTTTCGCTGCACAGCCCGGACGACTCGTACGACGAGAAGTTCCTGTCCAATTATATCAGCATCAACCTGAAACCGTCCATCCTCCGTATACAGGGGGTCGGCGACATGATGATCATGGGAGGCGACTACAGCATGCGTATCTGGATGAAGCCGGATGTGATGGCCCAGTACAAACTGATTCCTTCGGACGTGACGCAGGTGCTCGCCGAGCAGAACATCGAGTCGGCAACCGGATCGTTTGGCGAGAATTCGGACGAAACTTACCAGTACACCATGAAGTATAAGGGACGTCTGATCACACCCGAAGAGTTCGGCGAGATCGTGATCCGTTCGACCGAGGACGGTGAAGTCTTGAAACTGAAAACGATCGCCGATATAGAGATGGGTGAAGAATCTTACGCTTACCACGGCGGCATGGACGGCCATCCCGGTATTTCCTGTATGATCTTCCAGACGGCCGGTTCGAACGCAACGGAGGTAAACCAGAATATCGACGCTTTCCTGGACGAAGCGCGGAAAGATTTGCCTAAGGGCATGGAACTGACTCAGGTGATGAGTTCCAACGACTTCCTGTTCGCCTCTATCCACGAGGTGGTGAAGACCTTGTTCGAAGCCATCCTGTTGGTAATCCTGGTGGTGTATGTGTTCTTGCAGGATATCCGTTCGACGGTGATCCCGTTGGTGGGAATCGTGGTTTCGCTGATCGGTACGTTTGCGTTCATGTCGATCGCCGGGTTCAGCATCAACCTGATTACCTTGTTTGCGTTGGTATTGGTGATCGGAACCGTGGTGGACGATGCGATTGTCGTCGTCGAGGCGGTGCAGGCACGCTTCGATGTCGGATACCGCTCTTCCTATATGGCCAGTATCGACGCGATGAAGGGGATCAGCAATGCCGTTATCACCTCTTCGCTGGTGTTTATGGCGGTGTTTATCCCGGTTTCGTTCATGAGCGGGACTTCGGGAACGTTTTATACTCAGTTCGGACTGACGATGGCGGTGGCTGTCGGTATATCGGCCGTCAACGCGCTGACGTTAAGTCCGGCACTCTGCGCCCTTTTACTCAAACCCTATATCAACGAAGACGGTACGCAGAACAATAACTTTGCCGCCCGTTTCCGAAAAGCCTTTAATGCTGCATTCGACTCGATGGTCGAGAAGTATAAGAAGGGAGTCCTGTTCTTTATCAAACGGAAGTGGATGGTCTGGTCGCTGCTTGCCTGCTCGGTCGTGCTGTTGGCATTCCTGATGAACACGACGAAAACGAGTTTGGTGCCCGATGAAGACCAGGGTGTCGTCTTTGTAAATGTCAGTACGGCTGCCGGTAGCTCGTTAAAGACGACAGACGATGTGATGAAACGTATCGAACAGCGTTTGGAGGGCATCCCGCAGGTATTGCACGTCCAGAAAGTCTCCGGTTACGGTCTGCTGGCCGGACAGGGAAACTCTTTCGGCATGTTGATCCTGAAACTGAAACCGTGGGACGAACGCACGGGCAAGGGGGAAGATGTGCAAGCTGTTATCGGACAAGTCTACGGCATGACGGCGGACATAAAGGACGCCAGTGTCTTCGCGATCTCTCCGGGAATGATCCCCGGTTATGGTATGGGTAACGCGTTGGAATTGCACATGCAGGATAAGCAAGGCGGCGATATCGGTACGTTCTTCACGACGACACAGCAATATTTGGGGGCACTGAACCGGCGTCCTGAAATCTCGATGGCTTACTCCACTTTTGATGTCCGTTATCCGCAATGGACCGTGGAAATCGATGCCTCGAAGTGCAAGCGTGCCGGGATAACGCCGGATGCGGTGCTCAGCACGTTGTCGGGTTACTATGGAGGACAATATGTCTCTAACTTCAACCGTTTCTCCAAAGTGTACAAAGTGATGATACAAGCCGATCCGAAATACCGTGTCGACGAGGCTTCCCTGGATAACATCTTCGTGCGCATGGCCAATGGGGAAATGTCACCGCTCAGTCAGTTCGTGACACTGACACGCAGTTACGGTGCGGAATCGCTGAGCCGTTTCAATATGTACAACTCCATAGCCGTGAATGCGATGCCGGCGGAAGGCTACAGTACCGGCGATGCCATCCGTGCCGTACAGGAGACAGCCGGGCAGGCCCTTCCGAAAGGCTACGGTTATGATTTCGGAGGAATCACGCGTGAAGAGAACACGCAGAGCAATACGACCATCGTCATCTTCGGTATTTGCTTCCTCATGATCTATCTGATCCTGAGCGCGCTTTACGAAAGTTTCCTGATCCCGTTCGCGGTATTGCTGGCTGTCCCGTTCGGCCTGACCGGATCTTTCCTTTTTGCCAAGATGATGGGCTTGGAGAATAATATATACTTGCAGACAGGTCTGATCATGCTGATCGGCTTGCTCGCCAAGACCGCCATTCTGCTGACGGAATATGCTACCGAGCGCCGTAAAGCCGGCATGAGCCTGACCTCTGCCGCTCTTTCAGCTGCTAAAGCCCGTTTGCGCCCGATCCTGATGACAGCCGGAACGATGATATTCGGGTTGTTGCCTCTGATGATGGCTACGGGGGTAGGAGCCAACGGCAACAGTTCCTTGGGAACGGGGACCGTAGGAGGTATGCTGATCGGAACGCTGGCGTTGCTGTTTGTCGTACCTTCTTTGTTCATCGTGTTCCAATATTTGCAGGAGAAGGTCCGTCCCATCCAGTTTCAGCCGGCTACCGATTGGCAGATCCAGGAAGAGTATGTGGAAGCAAAGGAGGAGAGAAAACGCCACATAGAGGGTAAAAACCTTTTGCTCATGATCCTCGCAGCATTCACATTGAATAGTTGCGGCATCTATACGAAATATAAGCCGGCGGCCGAAGTTCCGGAAGACCTTTATGGGGAAGAGGTGGCAACAGGAGACAGTACGGACAATCTTGGCAATCTTGGCTGGCGGGAAGTCTTCACCGATCCGCATCTATGTGAATTGATCGAGCAGGGCTTGCAGAGCAATACCGACCTCCGGTCCGCACAGTGGCGTGTCAAGGAGGCCGAGGCCACGCTAATGTCAGCCAAGCTGGCTTTCCTGCCCTCGTTTGCGCTCGCCCCACAGGGAACGGTGAGCAGTTTCGATGGAGGCAAGGCGGCACAGACCTATTCCGTGCCCGTCACGGCCAGTTGGGAACTGGATATTTTCGGTCGTATGCGGAATGCCAGGCACCAGGCGAAGGCGTTGCTCGAACAAAGCCATGACTACAGGCAAGCGGTTCAGACGCAGCTTATATCCGGTATTGCCAATGTTTACTACACCTTGCTGATGCTGGATGAACAGCTTGCGATCTCGGAACGTACGCAGCAATCGTGGAAGGAAACTGTCGATGCCACACGCGCCTTGATGGATGCGGGTTTGGCAAACGAAGCTGCCGTCTCGCAGATGGAGGCTACCTATTATAGCATCTCCACTTCGATACTCGACCTGAAAGAGCAGATCAACCAGACGGAAAACAGCCTGTCGCTTCTGTTGGCGGAAAGCCCTCGCAGTTTCGGACGCGGCACGTTGAAGGGACAAGCATTGCCGGACCATCTTGCCGTAGGCATCCCGATGCAGATGCTTTCAAACCGTCCCGATGTGCGCAGTGCGGAACATTCGCTCGAAAGGGCTTTCTATGCCACCAACCAGGCACGCTCTGCGTTCTATCCTTCTATTGTCTTGACCGGTAGTGCCGGTTGGACAAATTCGGCCGGAAGCATGATCGTCAATCCGGGGAAATTTCTTGCAACGGCTATCGGGTCGCTCACCCAGCCTTTGTTCAATCGAGGTGCGAATATCGCTCAGCTGAAGATTGCCAAGGCACAGCAGGAGGAAGCCAAGTTAAGTTTCCGACAGGCCCTTCTCAATGCCGGATCAGAAGTAAACGATGCGTTGGTGAAGTACCAGACTGCCCGCGATAAAGCCGGACTTTTCGAGAAGCAGGTTGCTTCACTTGAAAAAGCATACGAAAGCACTTCTTTGACGATGTTG
Organism: Parabacteroides sp.; assembly: GCF_977054455.1. Taxonomy (NCBI): domain Bacteria; kingdom Pseudomonadati; phylum Bacteroidota; class Bacteroidia; order Bacteroidales; family Tannerellaceae; genus Parabacteroides; species Parabacteroides sp. The sequence goes on from NZ_CDRTCT010000001.1 coordinate 118,450, forward strand.
TACGGAAATACGACATATTTAGAGGTTCTGACGGCCCAACAGAGTTTGCTAAGCGCACAATTGACGCAAGTGGCAAACCGCTTTGCGGAAATACAAGGTGTGATTAATCTGTATCAGGCATTAGGAGGCGGAAGAGAGTAGCGGTTCTTTGTGTCAAGCCTGATTTTTTTATCGTCCCCCAACGAAAATTCACCTTGTTCGTCGGGGGACGACTGTTTTAAGAGGTTGGTTTGTCTGTCCTTTTCATTCCCGGAGGGCTGTCTTCAACTTATCGACGGCGACAGCGATCGGTTCACTTTTCAATAATTGCATGAATTTGCTGCCGATGATAACTCCTGATGAGTTGCTGGCTGCTGCATCGAAGGTAGCTTTGTTCGATATGCCGAAACCGACTAAGCGTGGATTCTGGAGTCCCATCCCGTTGATGCGGTGGAAATAAGCCTGCTTCTGCTCGTTGAAGTTCTGTTGTGCCCCGGTAGTGGAGGCGCTCGATACCATATAGATGAAACCGCTTGTATGTTCGTCGATCAGGCGGATGCGTTCTTCGGATGTTTCGGGTGTGATGAGCATGATCATTTTGAGGTCATATCGGTCGGCGATGGCCTTATAATCCGCCATATAATCGGCAAAAGGCAGATCCGGGATGATCATGCCGTCTACTCCTGTCTGCACACATTTCCGGCAGAACGCTTCGAAACCATATTGCATGATCGGATTCAGATAGCCCATCAGGATAATCGGGATATGCACATCCTGACGGATGTCTTCCAGCTGGTCGAACAGGACGTGCAGCGACATCCCGTTTCGTAACGCGGCAGTGGAGGCTTTCTGGATCACGGGGCCGTCTGCCATCGGGTCGGAGAAGGGAATGCCGATCTCGACCATGTCTATTCCTTTGTTTTCTAACTCTTTTAATATCTTCGTCGTGTCATCCAGGTTCGGATATCCGGCGGTAAAGAAGACGGAAAGGATTCCGTTCTTTTTTGTGTTGAATAAGTTTGTGATACGGTTCATCTTTTGATTTGTGATTTCAGATTTATGAATTATGATTTTGAATTGCTTTTAAAAACTCCTTCAGCTTTCCTATGTCTTTCAGCCCCGGTTCAATCTCGAATCCGCTGTTCAGGTCGATCCCGGCGAGGCGGGGATGCCGGAAAGAACGTATTGCCCCGGCACTTTCCGGACGGATGCCTCCGCTTAACAGAAAAGGAGTCTTTCCCCGGTAGGCTTCGAGCACGGACCAATCGAATTGTTTGCCGGAACCTCCATAACTGTTGCATTTGGTATCGAAGAGGAAGTAATCGACGCGCCCTTCATAACCGACGGTCTGTTCGAGATCGCAGGCTGTCGCAATCTGAAATGCCTTGATCAGCGAGAAACCGCGCTTTTGCAGGGCATGGCAATCATCCGGTGTCTCGTTTCCGTGCAGTTGCAGGTAATCGAGGTGGAAAGTATTTGCCATTTCCATCATTTCCTCTTGGGAAGCATTGACAAAAACACCGACTCTTTTTAATTGGCAATTGATAATAGGCAATAGACAATTTGGAATACGGCTTACCGCCATTGTCGATTGTCCATTATCCATTGTCGATTGTCCATTGTCGATTATTCTTCGCGGAGAACCCGCGAAGAATATCAGTCCTATCCAGTCGATTCCTAAGACTGCAACCTCCCGTATATTTTCGGGATCACGCATTCCGCATACTTTGATGATCATGATAATCCTCCTATGAATTGTGCGAGCGTATCGCCCGGTACATCGGTTTTCATGAACGTCTCGCCGATCAGGAATCCGCGAAAGCCGGCTTTCCTGAGATCCGATACGGTAGTTGTTGCCGAAATGCCGCTTTCCGATACCAAGAGGGGTGAAAGATTTCTTTCATGAGTGACCGTTTGCATCGCTTTTGCCAGACGGAAGGAGTTCTCCACATCAGTATGGAACGTACCGAGGTTGCGGTTGTTCACCCCCAACATATCGACAAATGTGTTGAGGTGGCCAAGTTCTTCTTCGGAATGGATTTCCAACAGCACTTCCATATTGAGAGTATGGGCTAACTCCGCAAACATAAGACATTGTTCCGGGGTAAGGCAGGCGGCAATCAGCAGGACGGCATCGGCACCCATTACACGTGCCTGATAGAGTTGATATTCATCGATGATGAAGTCTTTCCTCAACAGGGGCAGGTCTACTGCGCTGCGTGCTTTGCAAAGGTCGCCTAAGGAACCTCCGAAAAAGTTCGAATCGGTCAGGACGGAGCAGGCGGAAGCGCCTCCCTTTTCATAGGCGGGCAACACATCGGCTACGGTTGCATCGGGATGCAACCAGCCTTTTGAAGGGCTTTTCCGCTTAAACTCAGCGATAATACCCGATGAAGATGCAGCGAGAGCCGCCCGCATGGAACGGGTAGGACGTTCGAGCCGTTCACCGCCCAACCCCAACAAGGTCTGTAACCGGACCGCTTGTTTTTGCCGCTCCACTTCGATGCGCTTGTTCATTATGATATCTTGTAATATATCTTTCATTTGTTGTTTCATTCTATAATTTATCTGTTATTCAAGTTGATAAACTTATTGAATGTTTGCAACGCCCTGCCGTTTTCCAAGGCTTCGCGGGCTTCGTCCAGGCAATCTGCGATTCTCTTTTCGGGGCAGATGACTTGGATGGCGAAGGCGGAGTTGGCGATTACGCAATTCTTTTGTGCCGGAGTCGCCCGGTTGTTCAGGACATCGTCAAAGATGCGGGCTGCATCGGCGACTGTCTCGCCGCCATTCAGTTCCGCTTCCGTTGCACGGGGGAAACCTAACATTTCAGGCGTGTAGAGCTTCTCTTTTTCCGGCATTGCTACCTTGAATTCCGCTGTCAGCGAGATTTCGTCATACCCGTCGAGGCTGTGAACGACGGCAAAACGCGTTCCGCTCTCCTGATAGGTATAGCTGTAAAGCCTGAGCAACGGCAGGTTGTAGACACCTAACAATTGGTAGGCCGGCATCACCGGATTGACCAGCGGACCGAGCATGTTGAAGAAGCTGCGCACTCCCAAACTCTTCCGTACCGGAGCTACGGCTTTCAAGGCCGGATTGAACAACGGCGCATGCAGATAGGCAATGTGGCAGGATTCCATCGAACGGCGCAACCGGTCGATATCGGCAGTAAACTTCACACCGTGCTGCTCCATTACGTTGCTCGCTCCACTGACCGAGGTCGCCCCATAGTTCCCATGTTTCACGACGTTATATCCGGCACCGGCTACGACAAAGCAGGAAGCCGTGCTGATATTGAACGTATTCTTTCCGTCGCCTCCCGTCCCCACAATATCGATCGGCTTAAACTCCGACAAATCTACCGGGACGCGCATTTCGAGCAATGCCTCCCGAAAACCCGCCAATTCCTCTACGGAGATATTACGCATCAGATATACCGTTATCAAGCTGGCAATCTGTGAATCATTATACTTGCCTTCCGTAATATTCTGAAGAATCGTCCGCGCCTCGTCACGTCCCAAATACTGATGTTCGAATAACCTATATAATATATCTTTCATCCTTGATTTTTAATTCTTAATTTTTAATTCTCAATTTATCCCCATCCAGTTCCGTATGATTGCCTTTCCCCTGGGGGTCAGTACGGATTCCGGGTGAAACTGGATGCCGCGAACATCATATTCGCGATGGCGGAGCGCCATGATCTGTCCTTCTTCCATATCCTCTGCCGTGATCTCCAGGCAGTCGGGGAAATTCTCTTTCGATACGACCCACGAATGGTAGCGGCCGGCACGGAAACCGGGTTCCAAGCCCGTAAACAACACATCCGGCACCGTCACCCGTATATCCGAACAGACTCCGTGATGTACATCCGCCAGGTTGATAAGCGTTGCACCGAATGCTTGCCCGATGGCTTGCTCTCCGAGGCAGACGCCTAAGATGCTCTTGGTCGGCGCATAGCGGCGGATTAACGGCAGCAAGATGCCTGCCTCCTCCGGAATGCCCGGACCGGGTGACAAAAGGATCTTGTCAAAACGTTCCACTTCGTCTAATGAAATCTTGTCATTGCGATGTACTTCAACTTCCGCACCCAATTCCTTCAGTATATGCAACAAGTTGTAGGTAAAGGAATCATAATTATCGAACAGTAATACTTTCATAAAAACTTTCAACTTTTAATTTTCAACTTTCAATTTATAAGTGTTGTTGCCAGATCGATCGCTTTCTTCAAAGCGCCTAATTTGTTATTGACTTCTTGCAATTCCCGTTCATCATTGCTTTTGGCGACAATGCCGGCTCCTGCCTGATAGTACAGGACGTTTCCGCGGCTGACGAATGTACGGATCGTGATCGCCTGGTTCAAGTCGCCGTCAAAGCCGATGAACCCGATGCAACCGCCATAAGCGCCCCGATTATGCTTTTCTATATCCGTAATCAACTGCATGGCACGTACCTTCGGCGCTCCGCTCAATGTTCCGGCTGGGAATGTATCTATATAGGTCTTGACCGGATTGCTGTCAGCATCGATCTCACCGCTGACGCGCGATACCAGATGAATGACATGACTGTAGTATTGCACTTCCTTGTAGAAATCGACCTGTACGTCATGCGCATTGCGCGAGAGGTCGTTACGGGCAAGGTCAACCAGCATGACATGCTCGGCATTCTCTTTCGGATCGGCAAGCAAAGCTTCGGTGCGCTGTCTGTCCAATGCAACGTCTCCCGTGCGGAAAGCCGTGCCTGCAATCGGGTCGATGCTTGCATTTCCGTCGGCTACCTTGCAGTGCGTTTCAGGTGAAGAGCCGAAGATACGGAATCCTCCGAAGTCGAAGTAAAACAGATAGGGAGAGGGATTGATGCTCCGGAGAGCCCTGTAAACCTTGAAGTCGTCTCCTTTGAACGGTTGTTCGAACCGGCGGCTCAGCACGATCTGGAAAACGTCTCCACGGAGGCAATGACGGATGCCTTCGCGCACCATTGCTTTATATTCTTCCCCGCTGACAGGCGATGTCTCAGGGCCGGTAGCCTGGAAGTTATAAGAAGCATAGTTCCGGTTTTCTATCAAGGTCTCTATCTCTTGCAAACCGGAGTTTTCGCCGGATTGCATCAGCTCGACGAGCGTCAGTTCATTTTTGAAGTGATTGAAGACAAGTACATACTTATATAATATGTAGAGCATGTCGGGAGCATCGTTTTCTTCATGGTGCGCTTCCATCACCGGGATGTTCTCAAAGTAACGCACGGCATCGAAAGCCGTATATCCGAACAGTCCGCAGACCTTTCTGTCAGGCCCTTCGATCGAGAAACGCTTCAAAAACGCATTCATGGCCTCCGCCACATTGAATGTTGCGGTCAATGCCGTAACCTCGCTTTTTCCATCAGGAAAAACAGCGGTGCATTCCCCGTTATTGATTCCGATACTTGCCAGCGGACAAAGCGCGATGTAAGAAAGACTGTTTTCATTCCCATGAAAATCGGAACTTTCCAACAACGCCGATTCCGGATAAACGTCCCGTACCTTCAAGTAGATACTGACAGGTGTATGAAGGTCACCGAGAACCTTCCTGCTTATTGTTTTAAATGTATAGTCCATTATGATCGACAATTGATGATTATAAAACTGATTATAGGAAGAACTTCCTGACTCTCACTATTCACTTCTCGTTTTTCAATTTATACTTAATATAAGTCTCCATATCCTTATCTCCCCGGCCCGATACCGTCAGGACAACGACATCTTCCGGTTTGAATTTTATCTTAGGCAACGCCCCTAATGCATGCGCACTTTCAAGTGCCGGGATAATCCCCTCGATACGCGTCAGGCAAAAGGCCGCTTCTAACGCTTCGTCATCATTGACGGCCAGAATCGTAGCCCGGTGTGTTTCCGACAGGTTGGCATGGATCGGCCCGATACCCGGATAGTCCAGTCCGGCAGAGATGGAATAAGGCTCTTCGATCTGCCCGTCCTCGTTTTGCATCACTAACGTACGCGCCCCGTGTATGATCCCTTTCTTGCCCAGCTGGATGGTTGCCGCGCTTTGTCCGGTCGTAATCCCCAGGCCGCCTGCTTCGGCAAGAACGATTTTTACCCGTTCATCATCTATAAAATGGTAGATCGTCCCGGCAGCATTGCTTCCGCCTCCTACACAGGCGATCAGATAATCAGGATAGTCACGCCCTTCCTGTTCCGACAACTGCTTTTTGATCTCTTCGCTGATGACGGATTGCAAACGTGCCACCATATCCGGATAAGGATGAGGGCCGACTGTCGATCCGATAATATAGTACGTGTCGGAAGGATGACAGCACCAGTCGCGGATCGCCTCGTTGGTCGCATCTTTCAGCGTCATATTGCCGGAAGTAACGGGGACGACCGTCGCGCCCAACATCTCCATCTTCTGCACGTTTGCATGCTGGCGTTCCACATCCGTCTTACCCATATAGACGATACATTCCATATTCATCAACGCACAGACGGTAGCGGTCGCCACGCCATGCTGCCCGGCTCCCGTCTCGGCGATGATACGGGTTTTCCCCATCCGGCGTGCCAGCAAGATCTGCCCGATCGTGTTGTTGATCTTATGAGCGCCGGTATGGTTCAGGTCTTCACGCTTCAGATAAATCTTGCAGCCATACATCTCACTCAACCTTTTGGCCAGGTAGAGAGGAGAGGGACGGCCGACATAGTCCCGAAGCAACCCGTTAAATTCTTCCTTGAAGCTGTCGCTTTCCAACACTTCCAGATACTTCTTCTGTAAGTTCTCCACACATTGGTGAAGTATTTCGGGCACGTATGCCCCTCCAAACTCACCATAATACCCGTTTTCATCGACTTGATACGTTTTCATCTTTCCTTCTGTTTTTATTTATTGTTTTTGTCTTTTCGGATCTTTATAATTGCCTTAAACGAAAAAAGGTCTGCCGCAAGTGCGACAGACCTTTTATTGTATCACGATAGTATATACATGAGGACTGGTTCCTTACGACCTTGTGAGTTGTAAAGAGCGCCACCACCAATATGTATTTACTATAATTGTTCTCATGACTTTTGTTGTTATTACGGCAGCAAATATATGCATTCTCTGACAAACTGCAAATAATTCGGCTGTTTTTTTATTTTTAGTTTACCTTATTTTAGCAACCATTTCCAAACAGGGACTACTTCGATGCTGTTTTCATCCTCTTGGATAGTAGTCTCTTGATCCATTGTGATGATCATGAGTTTCTTCAGCGGGAATACCGAAGCCATTTTGAGCAGAGCTTTTGTTTCGCGTTCCCGTGTATCGAGATCGTTGATATTGTAGGATACTTGAATTGCCAATTCCTGAGAAGGCACATAAAAGTCGACTTCTACTCCCTTGTTATAGTAATACAAATTGTCTTCTTCATATCCTCCATACTTCTTGAGCAAGGTTACGGCCACCAGATTTTCCAATAGTTTGGTGGTAGGATCGAACAGATAGTTGTTGAGCAATCCGTTATCGCTGAAATATCGTTTTCGGTTGGAGATACGCTCTGCCAAACTATCGGTATAGTTTGTAATGCTAAACGTAAGATAAGCATCATCCATGTACGAAAGATACTCACTGATCGTATTTCGTCCTAATTTGATGCCGGTCGATTGCAATATGTTTAAAAGCCGGGTCTGTGTAGTGGGTTGCATCACGCTTTCGGCAAGTTTTTTTACTAATAGGCGAATTAGCGGAGCATTTCTGATATCATTTCTTGCAATGATATCTCCCAATAGGATTTTCTGGCATAAACTGTTTATCCATTCCCTTTTATCTGCCCGATTGAATATCTCTGCAAATCCGCCGTAATGGAAATATTCATCAAACAGTCCCCTTACTTTTGTCGCGATAGGAGCGTATTCCCAGTTGGCATCCAGCCGGATGCCTTTGTAGATCAGATATTCTTCAAACGAAAACGGGTATATCTCTCTGGCTATGAATCTTCCTCCCAAAGTGGTCGCTATCTCCCGGCTCAACATGTTGGCATTGCTGCCTGTAATGAACACGCGGTATTGAGTATCGGCCAAGCGTCTTGCGAATTTTTCCCATCCGTTGATGATTTGGATTTCATCTAAATAAACGATAGGCTTGCGTTCGGTGTATATTTCGTGATAGGCTGTTATCAGCGTGTCCAAATCTTCCAGGCCTCCTATTTGAAGCCGGTCGTCTTCAAAATTGATGTATAGAATATCTTCACGTTGAGATTTACCGGTTCGGATCCTTTCCTGTATATTTTGGTAAAGCATGAAAGACTTTCCGGCACGGCGAAGCCCTACCAGTACATAATTCCCTTTTTCATCGAAGTCTATCTTCCGCTTTTGCAAGGGAATCGTTTCTATTCGTTCCTGGTTCTGAAGGATGATTGATTTGATAATTGATTTATCCATGTTCGTCTGACTTTGAATGCAAATATACAACTTTTGCTTTGTATGGAAAGCATAAATACTCAGAATATGCTCTCCATAGAGTGCAAAGATTATCATGTGATGATATTTTTTAACAAACTTGCATTTACTTTTAGATAAAACACATAGTGAGTTTCTTTTTTCCGCCTGTCTTTATCTCTGAAATCAAGTAGAAGAGAAAAGCATGGAACCTTCGCACGATCATATAGAAAAGACACTGGACAAGCTCGTCGCCTCCACGCGTTCACCCCGCGGGCGCTATTCCGCTCCCGAAAGTTGGAAGTTGTTGCAGAGACGGATCGTTTCTCCCCGGACAAAGCGGCTGAGGCTGTTCCGTCTGACGGGAGCCGTCGCCGCATCCGTCCTTCTATGCCTTGCAAGCTGGTTTATCTATGATTACCGGAAGCCGGCAACGATGCAAACCGTTTCAGCAGGTGCAACCATCTCGGTAATCACTTTGCCGGACCAGACAAAAGTGACGCTGAACCGCTATTCCTCTTTGACCTATCCGGACTGTTTCAAAGAGGGCAGGAGGGAAGTGCAATTGCAGGGAGAGGCCTATTTCGAAGTCGAGAAAGACGTCCGGCATCCCTTTGTCGTGAAAGCGGACCCGGTCGAGGTCGAAGTGCTCGGTACACACTTTAATGTTGAAGCCTATCCCGGCGATGCGGAAGTAAAGACGACTCTCTTGGAAGGCTCCGTTGCCGTCCGTGCACCGGCTGAAAACAGTCGGATAATGCTTTCTCCCGGAGAAAGCGCCGTTTATAACCGGGCCGGTAAAACGCTGCAGGAAGAAAAAACAGGGGAAAACGATACGGCTACCGGCTGGCGCGACGGCCATTTCCATTTTGACTATCTGCCGTTGCAGGAGATTGCACGGGAGCTGTCAAATGCTTTTCATGTAAAAATCAGGATTACAGATGAAGATATAAAGGATTTTCATATCAGGGCGCATTTCACCGAAGGCGAGAGTTTGGAACAGATGCTCGATCTGCTTCAGTCTGCCGGTAATTTCAGTTATGCAAGGGTAAATGATACGATCTTGATCCATTCTAAACTTAATTGAGTCATGAATTATTACCTATATTGTCTCCGCCGGATCACCCGGCTTATTCTTCTGTTATGGATAGTTTTCAGAATTGCGCCGCTCGCCGCACAGGACCGGGCGGCGCGTCTGGACTTCCAGGTCCGGCAGGCCGCACTGGACGCTTTCGTCCGCCAGTTGGAGGATTCTACCGGCTTTTCGTTTATCTACGGCGAGAAGGTACGGCTCCGGCAGCCGGTCACCCTCGATGTCCGCCGAAAGACCATCGAGGAAATCTTGCAATATGCTTTCGGGCAGGAAGCGATCGCGTTTAAAATCTCCGGTACGCACGTCTTGTTGAGTGAGCGGCCTGTCTCCCGCAGCTATACGGTTAGCGGATATATTGCCGATTCCTTGTCGTCGGAAACGCTGATCGGGGCCAATATCTTGGAAACCGGCCGGCATACCGGGACTTCGACAAACCCTTTCGGGTTCTACAGCCTTACCTTGCCGGAAGGAGAGACCGGACTTTCCTTTTCTTATTTAGGGTATGAAACCAAGCATTGCCGTTTCCTCTTAAGCCGGGACACCGTGATGAACATCCGCCTGCAGACCCATAACCGGTTGGCGGAAGTCATCGTCCTTTCCGATAAAAAAGAGACGGGCATCCGGGCAACGGGCATGAGCACGTTGGACATCCCGATGACGCAGATCAGGAATACTCCGGCTATCTTGGGAGAGGCCGACATCCTCAAGACGATCCAGCTGATGCCCGGCGTACAGGCCGGAACGGAAGGATTCAGCGGTCTGTATGTGCGGGGTGGCGGACCGGACCAGAACCTGATCCTTCTCGATGGCATTCCCATCTATAATGCCGACCATATGTTAGGCGTGTTCTCCATCTTCACCCCGGAAGCGATGAAAAAGGTCACGCTTTTCAAAGGTTCCTTTCCCGCCCGCTACGGCGGCCGCCTGTCTTCGATCGTGGATATCCGGACGAACGACGGCGATATGCGGCATTATCACGGCACGGTCAGCATCGGCCTGTTGACAAGCAAGCTGCATCTCGAAGGCCCGATCCTGAAAGACAGAACCTCTTTTTGTCTGACCGGCCGCCGCACCTATCTCGACCTGATGGCGAGGCCGTTCTTGCCGGAGGACAAGAAATACGATTACTATTTCTATGATATCAACGCCAAGGTGAATCATAAGTTTTCCGACCGCAGCCGTCTGTTCCTCAGTTTCTACAAGGGGAAAGATCATTATGACTACAAGCAGGACAAGGAATATGACGGCTATTCGAATCATTATGGGCCGAGCATGTATTTCTACAACAGTCGGATCGATTTCAACTGGGGGAACACGATTGCCGCCGGACGGTGGAATTATGTCTTCAACAGCCGGTTGTTCAGCAATACGACCGTTGCATACAATCATTACCAGGTGGGCATGGCAGACAGTTACCGGAAAGACATCATCGAAACGGATAAAGATGGCAATCTGATAACCGATAAAAACGAATCGTATGTCTATAATTCCGATTACCGTTCCGGAATACATGACTATAGTTTCCATACGGACTTCGATTATATGCCTGTCCCGGACCATCATGTCAAGTTCGGACTTTCCTATCTGTATCATACTTTCCGGCCGGAGGTGACGACCTCGCGTGTGAAAGAAGCGGCAGACGGGCAGACGGCACAGGACACCGTCTACAACGATTCCTCGAACAGCTATCTGCACGGGCACGAGTTCTCGCTTTATGCCGAAGACAATGCCGATATCGGCGACCGTCTGAGCCTGAATGCCGGCATCCACCTTTCCTTGTTTTCCATACAAGGGAGAGGTTACTGGTCGGCCCAGCCTCGTCTCTCCGCCCGTTATCGCTTTCATGACGATTTTGCGGCAAAAGCCTCCTTCACGCAGATGGAACAGTATGTGCACCTGCTGTCATCCTCGCCGATTTCGCTGCCGACCGACTTATGGGTCCCGGTTACTAAAAACATCCGCCCGATGCGCTCCTTCCAGTATGCCGCAGGCGGCTATTATACCGGTGTGAAAGGGTGGGAGTTCTCTCTGGAAGGCTATTATAAGGATATGCATAATGTATTGGAATACCAGGATGGCGCCACCTTTTTCGGATCATCCGGCGGATGGCAGGAAAAGGTGGAGATGGGCCGGGGACGCTCGTTCGGCCTGGAGATTTTAGTCCAGAAGACCATCGGGAAAACAACGGGATGGCTGGGTTATACGATCGCCAAGAGCGACCGACGGTTCAAGGACGGGACGGTCAACAACGGCGAGCGTTTCCCTTATAAATACGACCGCCGCCACAACATCAACCTCTGTGTGAACCATGCTTTCAGCAAGAAAACGGATATAGGGATCACTTGGATCTTCAATACGGGAGGAACGGCTACGGTTGCCGAACAGCGTACCGGAACGGCATCAGGCAACTTGATCGACTATATTTCCCATCGCAACAATTACCGTCTCCCTGTCAGCCACCGGTTGAATCTGAGCATCAATTTCCATAAGAAACTGCGCCACGGGATGCAGACCTGGAATATTTCGATCTATAACGCCTACAATGCCATGACTCCGAATCTTGTCTATAAGGAAGAAGAATATATCGGTGTGGAGCATACGACGCCGGATGGCGGCAATGAGACAATCTGGAAGCGGAAAACGAGGCTGATAAAGCAAACGCTTCTGCCTTGTATCCCTTCGATTACTTATACGTACCGGTTCTAATAAAAAAGGAATAGAAAATGAAAAAGAATTTGTCCATATTATTCATGATGGCTTCCGTGCTGTTCCCGGCTTGTGAGAATGAACTTCCATACATGGACAAGCCGCAGGTATCGCAACTCCTGATGAACGCTTTCCTCGAAGCCGGAAAAGGAGAAAACGGAGTGTCCTTGCGCTTGATCGATGCCGACGAGCAACAGGCGGATTGTGTTTCCAATGGTTCCATCACCGTATATGTCAACGGCGAAAAGACCGAAACGGCGCAGGTGGAGAAGGTCTATGATTTTTTCAATGATTCCAATTGCACATTGAGAACTCCTTTCCGTCCCGGTGACCGTATCCGTTTTGAGGCGACAGCCGAAGACGGGCGATACGAGGCCGGCTGCGAGGTGGAAATCCCGTTGCCGATCGAGGAGCCTATCCATGTGGATACGCTTCGTACGCAACTGAGAGGGAGCTATAGCATGATGGATTGTATACAATACAAAATAACGGTCCGCGACCGCCCGAACGAGAAAAACTATTACCGTCTTATTATCGAAGAAAATACATACAGGATCGCTTCGGAAACGGGTATCCAATACGGTCCCTTTTCCTCTTATCCCGAAATTATCAACCAGGAGGATATCGTGTTGACCGACGGGCATCTTACGACTGCCGACGATGACAAGTTCGGTATCCTGGACTTGACTGTCCGTAATCTCAGCAATGTCTTCACGGACGGCCGGTTTGAAAATGGTTCATATACCCTTAAAGTCTACACATCTATCCCGTATATTAGCGAATTAAACAGAAAAGATCATTTTTACTTGGATGTCACGGTCCGGCTGCTGAGCATATCACAATCTTATTATCGTTATTTGCGTGCGATGAACTGCCTGAATTCGGAAGATTATAACGAAACCTTTATGGAGCCGGTCATCGTCCCTCAAAACATATCGGGTGGCTTAGGCTTTGTCGGAACCTCCTCCGAACAGCGGGTTACCTTGCGTATGGTCGACCGGCCGCCGTTGTCGTATCCGAAGTGAACTGCCGGAAGGACTGTGCAAAGTGTAAGGCCGTATTTATTAAGCGGAAGATGGCCGGCGAATGATCGTGAAGCTACAGCGAGAAAAGATTTTCGTCTTATGAGGGGCTTTTTCTCATAAGGATGAGAATCTTTTCTCGTCGTAATGAGAAACTTTTCTCATGCGGATGAGAATATATTCTCTCCCCGGTGAGAAAGTTTTCTCATGGATTGGAAACTGCTGAGAAAAGCATACGATTTATTCGTTGTATTCTTTGTTCCGTTTGTGCAAGCTCTTCAGTTCGAAGGAAAGCATAACCCGGAAGATGCCGATGATCAGCAAAGTGTATGCGATCATATAGACAAGGGATAACGCTCCGAGGCCCGGTTGCCAGATAATGCCGATGCTGCAAAGGATGGCCAGTATGCCGAAAGCCATATACCAGCCCCAGTTGCGTGTCCCGTAGCGTTTCAGGTCCATAGCATAGCCGGTTGAAGCGAAACCGCGGAACATCAGCCAGAAGGCGACGATGAAAGGCAGCACTGCCATGCTCAGGCCGATATTGGCCATCAGGTAGATACCTAAGATCAGGTCGATGATACCGCTTGCCAGATACCAACCCCAACTGGAAATATTCTTTCTATTGGTGACGGCAAAAAGAATTTCCAACGTGCCGCTGACAAACATGGATACACTAAACAAAACACTCAGTGCGACATAACTTGCCAGCGGTGTGAACATCAGGCAGATTGCGATGAGGATATAAAGCAGGCCCAACAGCAGGGAAACCCACCAGTTTTTTACTCCGAAGTTGATTGTGTCAATAAAAGTCTTCATAATAAATTCGTTTTTTAATTATTTTGAAATCTACTTTGTAACAAACCTTTGGAAAGAAAAGTTTCATCGGACCGGTAAAGTGAATTATTTTTAATACATTTGCCCCCCGGTATATTTATTAAGGATTTATGATTTATTATTGATACATGATTCCAGTATCATAAATCATAAATCATAAATCATAGAAGATTATGAAAGGTATTGTTTTAGCAGGAGGGTCCGGTACGCGCTTGTATCCGATAACCAAAGGGGTTTCAAAACAGTTATTGCCTATTTATGATAAACCGATGATCTATTATCCGGTGTCAGTCTTGATGCTGGCGGGAATACGTGAGATATTGGTGATTTCCACACCGCAGGATCTTCCCGGTTTCAGGCGTCTGTTAGGAGACGGTTCCGATTATGGTGTCCGCTTCGAGTATGCCGAACAACCTTCGCCTGACGGATTGGCGCAAGCTTTTTTGATCGGCGAGGAGTTCATCGGGAAGGATTCCGTTTGCCTGGTCTTAGGTGATAATATCTTTTACGGACAGAGCTTCACGGCTATGTTAAAAGGCGCCGTTGCCAATGCGGAAAACGAACAAAAAGCAACCGTCTTCGGTTACTACGTCAATGATCCGGAACGCTACGGCGTGGCCGAATTCGACGAGGCAGGTAATGTGTTGAGCATTGAAGAAAAGCCGGCATGCCCCAAATCGAATTATGCGGTTGTCGGTCTCTATTTCTACCCGAATAAGGTGGTGGAAGTCGCCAAACGGATCCGACCTTCCGCCCGCGGGGAACTGGAGATTACGACTGTCAACCAGGAATTCCTAAAGGAGGAGGAATTGAAAGTCCAGCTCTTGGGGCGTGGTTTTGCATGGCTTGACACCGGCACGCACGATTCTCTTTCCGAAGCCTCTACCTTCGTCGAGGTGATAGAGAAGCGGCAAGGACTGAAAATAGCCTGCCTGGAAGAAGTGGCTTACCGGAACGGCTGGATCGATGCGGAACGGTTGAGGCGGGTTGCCACTCCGATGCTGAAGAACCAATATGGACAATATCTGCTGAATTTGATAAAAGGAGAGAATGAATAAGGAAAGTAAAATATTTGTAGCAGGTCATCGGGGACTGGTCGGTTCCGCCATTCTGAAGAATCTGAAGGCGAAAGGTTACACGAACTTCGTCCTGCGTACGCATGCGGAACTGGATTTGACCGATCAGCAGGCCGTTCATGAGTTCTTTGCTGCCGAAAAGCCGGAATATGTGTTCCTCTCGGCCGCCCATGTCGGAGGGATTATGGCGAACAGCCGCTACCGGGCTGACTTCATCTACGAGAATCTGATGATTCAGAACAATGTGCTTCATGCTTCTTATCTGAATGAGGTAAAGAAACTCCTGTTCTTGGGCAGTACTTGTATCTATCCGGGAAATGCTCCGCAACCGATGCCGGAGGATTGCTTGCTCACTTCGCCGCTCGAATATACGAATGAACCCTACGCGATAGCCAAGATAGCCGGGATCAAGATGTGCGAGAGTTACAACTTGCAATACGGGACTAACTATATCGCAGTGATGCCGACCAACCTGTATGGCCCGAATGATAATTTTAATCTGGAGACTTCGCATGTGCTGCCGGCCATGATTCGTAAAGTGCATTTAGGCAAGTGTCTTTCCGAAGGGGATTGGGGTTCGCTCCGGAAGGACCTGAATACGCGTCCGGTTGAAAACGTATCCGGCGATGCTTCCGAATCCGAGATATTGGATGTGCTTGCCAAGTACGGCATCTATCCGGGTAAAGTGGAGTTGTGGGGGACTGGCAAACCGCTTCGTGAGTTCCTTTGGAGCGAGGAGATGGCGGATGCTTCCGTCTATGTGATGGAGAAGGTCGATTTTGCCGATGTCCGTCCTGCTACCGGCGATATCCGGAATACGCATATCAATATAGGTACTGGCAAGGAACTTTCTATCCGTGAAGTGGCTTTCCTGATCCGGGAAAAGGTAGGGTTTACAGGTGAGATCGTATTTGATTCGTCCAAACCGGACGGGACGATGCGCAAACTGACGGATGTCACGAAGTTGCATGCTTTGGGCTGGCATCATACGATTGAGATAGACGAAGGGGTTGAGCGCCTTTATGGCTGGTACTTGGAGAATTAAGAATTAAAAATTAAAAAATTAAAAATAGGGAGGTTGTTGCGTCTTCCGTTTAACAACGATGAGTAAAGTTGCTTTAATAACAGGAATAACAGGACAGGACGGGGCTTACCTGGCCGAGTACCTGATCAAGAAAGGATATGTAGTGCATGGTATCAAACGCCGGTCGTCCATGTTTAACACGGATCGTATCGACCATCTTTATCAGGACCCGCATGTGGAAAATCGTAACCTGATCCTACATTATGGTGACCTGACCGACAGTTTGAACCTGACTCGCATCATCGGTGAGATCCAGCCGGATGAAATTTATAATCTGGCGGCCATGAGTCATGTGAAAGTGAGTTTCGATACTCCCGAATATACGGCTAATGCCGATGGTCTGGGGGTTTTGCGTATTCTGGAAGCGGTTCGTTTGCTGAACCTGATCCCCAAGACACGCATTTATCAGGCTTCCACATCCGAACTTTATGGCCTGGTGCAGGAAGTGCCGCAGAAAGAGACGACTCCTTTTTATCCGAGAAGTCCGTATGCCGTGGCCAAACTTTATGGTTACTGGATAACGGTGAACTATCGTGAAGCTTATAAAATGCATGCATCGAACGGTATTTTGTTCAACCATGAGTCTCCCTTGAGAGGGGAAACATTCGTGACCCGTAAGGTGACGCGGGCCGTCTCCCGGATTGCCTTGGGCATGCAGAAAAAGGTTTACATGGGGAATCTTTCTTCCAAACGTGACTGGGGACATGCAAAGGACTATGTCCGTGCGATGTATGCTATCCTCCAGCAGGACGAACCGTCCGATTATGTCATTGCGACGGGGATCACGACCACCATCCGCGACTTCTTGAAAATGGCGTTCGCCGAGATAGGCGTGGAAATTATTTTTAAAGGAGATAATGTTAATGAGGTGGCTGTCTTAAACTATATTGACGAAAATGTGTTTATTGAAAGAGTCGGCGAGGCTTATCTCGATAATATAAGGAAACGGATTGGGGATGAGGTCGTTGGTGTAGATCCACAGTATTTCCGTCCGACCGAAGTCGATTTGCTGATCGGCGATGCGACAAAGGCGCGTACTCGTTTGGGATGGGAACCTAAGTACGACTTGGCAGCTTTGATTGAGGATATGATGTCGAACGATATAAAGTTGATGAAGAAGGAATCGTATCTTAGAAAAGGCGGCTATGAAATCTTGAATTATTTCGAGTAGAGTCGAACTTTTATTGTTTTTATTTGTTATAATTAGAAAAAGAGTTAATTTTGCACTATGTTTGAGCAAATATTATAGGTAATTGATTGTTTAATTAAAATGTTGATGAATATGAAGACTAAAGTATTACTTTTAGCTTTGTTATCAGGTTTCGTTTTCTCTGTGTCTGCACAGGAATTTAAACCTCAGGTTGGATTTAGCAATGAGGCAGGCTATAAAACAAACTTTAAAAAGAACAAAGCTGGCGACAACTGGTTTATCTCTATTGCAGGTGGTGCAAGTGTTTTGTTTGGCGATCAGAACAATGAAGCCGATTTTAAGAATCGTTTGAATTTCGCTCCACAGTTCTCCGTCGGTAAGTGGTTTAATCCGTATTTGGCTCTGCGTCTCCAGTTGAATGGCGGCGTATTGCATGGTTTTGAAAATACCGGTGCTACATTCATGCAGCACAATAAATACGCAGCTGCTCATGCCGATTTGTTGTGGGACGTAACTAATTTCTGGGCTCCTTATAACGAAAAGAAGGTGTTCCGTTTGATTCCGTGGATCGGTCTTGGTTATGCACAGCGTTTCAAGAACTCTGATGATAACGGAGGTATTGCAAGAACAGAATCTCCGACGGTCAACTTCGGTATCCTGACTGCATTCCGTTTGAGCAAACGCGTAGATCTGAACGTTGAAGTTCAGGGTTCATTGCTGAACGAACAGTTTAACCGCGTTTCTATGTATCACCTGACTGACGGTATCGGACAGTTGAGCGCAGGTTTGACTTTCAAACTGGGTAAGACTGATTTCGAAGTATTGGAACCGATGGACTACGCTTTGCTGAACGACCTGAACGGTCAGATCAACGCCTTGCGTGCTGAAAACGACGAGCTGAGCAAACGTCCGGTTTCTTGTCCTGAATGTGAAGAAGTTGTAACTAATGTTGTTAACAACTATGTAGACAATGTAGTGTACTTCCGTATCAATAGCGCTAAGATCGACAAGAACCAGCAGGTTAGCATCTTTAATACTGCACAGTTCATGAAAGATAACAATGTGCCTATCAAAGTCATCGGTTATGCTGATAAGAAAACAGGTACAGGTTCTTACAATATGCAGCTTTCTGAAAAGCGTGCAAGAGCCGTTGCCAAAGAGTTGATCGACAAATACGGTATCTCTTCTAACCAGATCACGATCGAGTGGAAGGGCTCTGACGTTCAACCATACAGCGAAAACAATTGGAACCGCGTGGTTATCATGTCTGCAAATAATTAATTAATTTTTGATTATATCCCGAAAGGCTGCACATAATCGTGTGCAGCCTTTTTTTTGCTCGGAAATAATGCTTATTTTTGCATGATTTTAGCGCGTTATTATGGAGTTAAATAAAAAACATGGATATCTTATTCAATGGCTGATAGGCGTTGGGGATTTGATCGTTCTGAATCTTCTTTTCTTTATTGTCTACTATGGATTGAATAATTTATATACATCTGCCATCACCGGAAGTCTGCGTGAGGTAGTGCTTCTGTTGAATTTCTGCTATTTCTTCTCCCTTTATTTCGTCCCTTTGCAATTGCACATGTCCATTGTCTTTATTGACAAGATTGTGCAGAGAGCGTTCCTTTTGGTTACGATTATGACTTTCCTGTTTGCCACCTGCCTGATTTTCTTGAATGTCGGGGATGTGCTGGCGACTTTCCTGCTGATTTATTATATCGTTACGGTCGTTATCTTTTCGTTGTGGCGTGTTATTGTGCGTGTGACTTTGAAGATGTACCGACGGAAAGGATATAACTTTAAGAAGATCGTGATTGTCGGAGCCGGAAAGAACGGGATGGAGCTGTATAAGGTAATGAAAGACGATTTGTCGTATGGTTTCAATATCTTGGGATTCTTTGATGATAATCTGTCCTTGAAATCTGTCTTGCCGAATTATTTGGGAATGACGAATGAGGTGGAAAGCTTTGTGCTGGCTAATGATGTGGATGAAATCTACTGTACTTTGCCGGGTACGAATGATGAGAAGATCGTGCGTTTGCTGAATTTTGCGGAGAAACACATGATTCGTTTTTATATCGTGCCGGAATTCTATCGTAACCTGAAGAAGAGCCTGGTGATGGAGGTCCTGGAGTCTATTCCTTTGATGACTGTCCGTCGCGAGCCCTTGCAGGCAGCTTACAACCGGGCGTTGAAACGTACATTCGATATTCTTTTTTCGACAATAATCCTGGTGACCATATTCCCGATACTGTATGTCGTGGTCGGTATCATGATCAAGCTAAGCTCTCCGGGACCGATCTTGTTCAAGCAAAAAAGAACGGGATTGTACGGACAGGATTTCAGGTGCTATAAGTTTCGTACGATGAAGGTCAATGCACAGGCGGATTCCTTGCAGGCTGTGAAGAATGACCCGCGTAAGACGAAGGTCGGAGATTTTCTTCGCCGGACGAACCTGGACGAGTTTCCCCAGTTTATTAATGTGTTGAGAGGGGAAATGTCGGTCGTGGGGCCGCGTCCCCACATGCTGAAACATACCGAGCAATACTCTGCGCTGATCGACAAGTATATGGTTCGCCACCTGGTTAAACCGGGTGTGACAGGTTGGGCGCAGGTGACAGGCTATAGGGGAGAAACGAAAACGTTGGAACAAATGGAAGGCCGTGTGAAACGGGATGTCTGGTATATCGAGAACTGGTCTTTCTTCCTGGATCTTAAGATTATAGTCGTAACGGTTCTCAATATGTTCAAGGGAGAAAAGAACGCGTATTAAGCGTTAAATTGCACACTTTTTGTGTATATGTGTAATTGGAAACTGATTTTGTGTTATCTTTGTACCCGATGGGAAGGATTATAGCAATTGATTATGGCCGGAAACGTACCGGGCTGGCGGTTACGGATACCTTGCAGATGATTGCAAACGGACTGACAACCGTGCCGAGCGGTGAACTGACAAAGTTTCTGGCTGATTATGTCTCACATGAACCTGTTGAACGGTTTGTCGTCGGGCTTCCGAAGCAGATGAACAATGAACCTTCAGAAAACATGAAATACGTGGAGGCTTTTGTGACACATCTGAAGCGGACCATTCCGAACATTCCGGTAGAGTATTACGACGAACGGTTTACTTCCGTTTTGGCGCATAAGGCAATGCTGGACGGAGGATTGAAGAAAAAGAAAAGGCAGGATAAAGGATTGGTGGACGAGATCAGTGCCGTTATTATCTTGCAATCATATTTGGAAAATAAGAAATATCAGTTATAAAAGTTATGATTTTACCCGTATATTTATATGGACAGCCTGTGCTGAGGAAAGAGGCTGAAGAAGTTCCGATGGACTATCCGGGGCTGAAACAATTGGTAGCCAATATGTTTGAAACGATGTACAATGCCGATGGCGTAGGGCTGGCCGCTCCGCAGGTCGGTTTGTCATTGCGTCTTTTGGTAATCGACGCCGACGTGATGGGAGATGATTTTCCCGAATGCAAAGGTTTCAAGCGTGCAATGATCAATCCTGTTTTCCTTGAGAAAAGCGAAGAAGAGGTTTCGATGGAAGAAGGTTGCCTGAGTCTGCCGGGTGTGCATGAGAAAGTAGCCCGTTCGACAAAAGTACGTGTGAAATACTTGGATGAAGACCTGAAAGAACAGGAAGAAACGGTGGAGGGATTTGCTGCCCGTGTCGTGCAGCATGAGTGTGAACATTTGGAAGGCCATGTATTCATCGACAATATTTCAGGAATCCGCCGCCAGTTGAATAAAAGCAAACTAAATAGTATTATTAAAGGTACAGCCCGTTGCTCGTATAAGGCAAAAGCGGTTGGTAAGTAATAAGAACTCTATTAACTAATCAGTATGACAGATTTAAGTAAAAACATTCAGGCCCTCAGGGAAAAGAAAGCCGTCGTTGAGATGGGTGGAGGCGAAGCTGCTATCGAAAAGCAGATCGCGATGGGTAAATTGACTGCCCGTGATCGTATTCTATCCTTGTTGGACAAGAATTCTTTCCACGAATATGACTTGTTCGTGAAGCACGACGGTCGTGATTTCGGTATGGATAAGAAGGATTTACCAGGTGATGGTGTTGTTACAGGTACAGGTACGATCTTCGGTGCTCCGGTTTGTATCTATGCACAGGACTTTACGGTTGCCGGTGGTTCGCTGGGCTTGCAGCATGCACGTAAGATCACGAAGATCATGGATCATGCTCTGAAAATGAAATGTCCGATTATAGGCATCAACGACTCGGGCGGTGCGCGTATCCAGGAAGGTGTAGGTGCATTGGCGGGTTATGGTGAAATATTCTATCGCAATACAATCGCCTCCGGTGTTATTCCTCAGATTTCTCTGATTCTGGGACCTTGTGCCGGTGGCGCAGTATATTCTCCGGCTTTGACGGACTTCGTGTTTGTAGTGGAAAACATCTCCAAGATGTTCATTACAGGTCCGAATGTGATCAAGACCGTGTTGGGCGAAGATATCTCTATGGAAGACTTGGGCGGTGCCCGTGTTCATGCGGAAACAACCGGCAACGCTCATTTCTATGCACAGAGCGAGCAGGAATGTTTCGAGCAGGTTAAACGTCTGGTAAGCTTTATCCCGTGGAATAACCAGGAACGTGCGAAAGTGGCGGAATCGAAGGAGCCTGCTGCGGTAATGAACATCGAAGATGTGGTTCCGGCAGATCCGAAACAGCCGTACGACGTACGTAACGTGATCAAATGTATCGTGGACGATTCCGACTTCCTGGAAGTACAGGAATTATGGGCTGCCAACATCGTGATCGGTTTCGGCCGTATGGG
Organism: Parabacteroides sp.; assembly: GCF_977054455.1. NCBI lineage: Bacteria > Pseudomonadati > Bacteroidota > Bacteroidia > Bacteroidales > Tannerellaceae > Parabacteroides > Parabacteroides sp. The sequence goes on from NZ_CDRTCT010000001.1 coordinate 140,599, forward strand.
AGGCGAAACTGTCGGTTTCGTGGCCAACCAGCCGATGGTATTGGCTGGCGTGCTGGATTGCGACAGTGCCGATAAAGCTGCACGTTTTATCCGTTTCTGCGATTCTTTCAATATTCCTATTATCACATTGGAAGATATGCCGGGTTATTTGCCGGGTGTCGACCAGGAGCATGCCGGTGTGATCCGTCACGGCGCGAAAGTATTGTATGCTTATTCCGAAGCGACAGTTCCCAAGATCACGGTTATCCTGCGTAAGGCTTATGGCGGCGGTTATATCGCCATGAACTCACGCCATTTGGGTGCGGACTTCATGTTTGCTTGGCCGAGTGCGGAAATTGCGGTGATGGGACCGGAAGGAGCAGCCAACATTATCTTCCGTAAGGAGATCATGGAAGCCGAAGACCAGAACGCAATGCGTCAGGAAAAGGTGAAAGAATATATCGAGAAATTCGCAAATCCTTACGTGGCCGCCTCCAAAGGGTTCATCGATTCTGTTATCGAACCGAAAGAAACACGTTCATTGTTGCTTCACGCACTTAAACTTTCTGTATTGAAAGAGGAATACAGACCGGCTAAGAAGCACGGATTGCCTCCGTTCTAATTAACGCTGTAAAAACTTTTAAATATGGAAAAGAAAGAGAAAGATAACGAATATGTGGATTTTGTAGTAACGGCCCGCAAATACAAGACGACGCTGACTGCAAAATATAAAAACCGTAAAATGTGGCATAAGCCCTTTGTCGGTGATGTGATTTCTCATCTTCCCGGAACGATCGTTAAAGTGGAAGTACGGCAAGGGCAGGAAGTTGAAGCCGGCCAGCTGCTTCTGATCCATCAGGCGATGAAGATGTACAACCGGGTGGTAGCTCCCGTTGCCGGAACGATTGTCGAGCTGGGGGTAACGGAAGGTGATAAGATCCCCAAGGACCATTTGATGGTTAAGATTCAGCCGAAGTAAATAACCGAGGCAAGTAAATAGAGAAAGCTTTCACACTGTTTTGCAGTCTGTGAAAGCTTTTTTTATAGATTGGTTTTAACGGCTAAGATTATTTACTTACTTTTGCGACCGATCAATGTTGAATATTTTTATAATCGATGAAGAAAGCGATTCTTTTATTTATATTCCAGCTGTGTTCGTTAGCCATGTTTGCACAAATCAATACCGACCGTGTGTTGACTATCGGACGTAACGCTTTGTATTTTGAGGACTATGTCCTTTCGATACAATATTTCAATCAGGTTATCAAATCGAAACCCTGGTTGGCCGAACCGTATTTCTACCGTGCTGTGGCAAAAATCAATCTGGACGATTATAAAGGAGCCGAAGAAGACTGTACGCTTTGCCTTGAGCGGAATCCTTTCTTGGTACAGGCATATTACGCACGCGGCATTGCCCGCCAAAGCCAGGAGAAGTTCGCCGAAGCAATAGAAGATTACAGGAAAGGGCTGGAGTTTAAGGCGGAGGACCGCCAGATGCTGGTGAACATGGCGGTTGCCAATATCCAGAAGAAAGATTTTGAAGAGGCTGAAAAGGTGTTTGACGAACTGATGGCGGCCCATCCCAAATATTCCATGAACTATCTGACGCGTGGTGCGATGTACACCGAGAAAGGCGATACGGTCAAAGCGCTTGCCGACTATGATAAGGCGATCAGCATGGATCCTTATTATGCCCCTGCTTATGGCAACCGGGCGATTCTGCATTACCAGATGAACAATATGAAAGACGCGCTTGCCGATCTGAACGAGGCCATCCGTCTGAATACCCGTGAGAGCGGTTATTATATCAATAGAGGTCTGGTCCGCTACCAGTTGAAGGACTTGCGTGGCGCTATGGCAGATTACGACCAGGTGGTCAGCATGGACAGCCACAACCTGATTGCCCGGTTCAACCGGGGATTGCTTCGTGCACAGATCGGGGATAATAACCGGGCTATCGAAGACTTCGACGTTGTGATCGAGATCGAGCCGGACAACTATATGGCTTATTACAACCGTGCGTTGTTGCGTTACGAGACGGGAGATTATCAAGGTTCCGTACATGATTTCGATGTCGTATTGCAGCAGTATCCGAACTTTGTGGCCGGTTATTACAGCCGTGCGGAAGTGAAGCGGAAAATGCATGATGAGGTGGGCGCCGACCGCGATTACTGGACTGCCTATAATATGGAGCAGAAAAAGAAGAATGGAAACGCTTCAGGAACAGCGGTCGCTTCCAAAAATGACAACGATGGAGAGAATCAACCGGCCGGTCCGGCATCAAAAGATGAAAATACGCGTGAGCAATCGGATAAGAACATCGATAAGTTCAATCGTCTTGTCGTGTATGATGAAGAAGAGGTGCGTAAGACGAAGTATAATAGCGAAATACGCGGGCGGGTACAAGACCGCAACGTGCGTGTGGATCTGGAACCGATGTTTGTCCTGACCTATTACGAAAAAGTCGATCCGGTAAAGAAATTGGTTTATTATGATAAGATGGTGGAAGCCTATAATGCCCGTCTGGTATTGGAACGTAAGTTGCGTATCACAAACGAGGAAGCCGCCCTTACGGAAGATCAGGTTGCCGTGCATTTCGCTTCTATCGATAATTTCTCGGCCCGCATAGTGAAGAATCCGAACGATGTGGATGCCTATTTCGGGCGCGCTTTGGATTTTATGCTTGTACAGGACTTTACCGAAGCGATTAAGGACTATACGAAGGTGATCGAACAGGACCCCAATTTTGCGATGGCTTATTTCAACCGGGCTGTCGTTCGGTATAAGCAGCTTGACTATAATATGTCTCAAGCAGCCAGTGCCCAGGATGATTTTTCTGCCATGAGCATGAATCTAAAGATGGGCAAGAATCCGACGGCTGTCCGTACACCGTCGACATCCGATCCGGTTTCCGCATCCCTGAAAGACAATAAGCGGGCTTACGAACATGAAATGATTACGCGTGATTACGACATGGTAATCAAATTGAATCCGGGTTTCGTATATGCTTATTTCAATCGTGGAAACCTGCGTTGTGCGCAACGCGATTTCCGCGCTGCCATCCAGGATTACAGCGAGGCGATCCAGCGTGATCCGGAATTTGCCGAGGCTTATTTCAACCGTGGATTGGCACGCCTTTCTCAGGGAGATGCCAACCGGGGAATCGCCGATCTGAGCAAAGCCGGGGAATTAGGGATCATCAATGCTTACAGTATTATCAAGCGTATGACAAGCAATTGATCCCCCCTTATTGTAAAAAACATCTTGAAAATGACTTGAAACCCATCCGTCAAATGTTCTTCGAACAGTTGTTTACGGATCGAAAATAAGGCCTTTGGGAGGCCATTCCCGTGAGGTGCGCGTTTTTTCTTCCCGACGACCGTCTTCATCGCCACGAAGTCCGACTTCGTATAGAGTGAATCCGGCAGCCCGGAGCGATGAAGACGGTCGTCAGGGCAATGAAGACGGTCGTCGTGGAAATAAGGTTTCGATTCCCTTGAAAAGACCCTCCGGATCCGGGCAATATCCCTTTCCCCTCTCCTTCGTTTTCCCAAATATTCTACTCATCGGCAGTTCCGTCTTTTCGAAGTGTAAGGGATATGGAGAATAAGATATCCAAATGCCATGCAATTTCTGCCAGTCCGGCGGCCCGTTTGCCGGTATGTTAGTGAAAGCGCTGTTTCGGTGGAAAAAAGACAGGCTGAGATTGTACTTGTTTTCCCTTGAAATAGAAAAAACAAGGGTTATTGTAAAAAATCTTGATAAGTAAAACAGCTTGTTGTTCCTTATCTTTTCCCGGTTAAGGTGCGTCACTGTTCAAATATTTCTTGGATGGATCTCGTCGAGTATATAAAGTTGATGATATTCAGTATGACAAAAAAGTATTCCCGATAGTAAGCGGACAAATATCTGTAGCATCTTAATGTTGGATATTAAGAGATTGATGGTGAAAAACTAATATTGTTAAAAAATATCGGCGAAATAATTAGTGAATATGAACGGATATTGGTAATATTGCATTTGTAACCTGATAAATGCAGTACGATGAAAAAAAACATATCCGGCTACCTTATATATAGAGGCATTGGATCCGGGACAGACATACCGGTTGGTTCTGACCAACCAGTTCGGAGATCGATTGGAAGGAACGATCGACTGATCCGGATGGGAGAACGACGTTTTGCCGGTTTCGAATATCGAGGATTGATTAATCTGGGAGATTATATCCAGTCCGTAGCGGTAGAACGGTTATTGCCAGTAATAGAGCAGCGGTTCGATAGGGTATCTTTATACCTCTTCTGTTTACTTATGCTTGTTTTCTCCTGCTGTCAAGAAAATAAAGTCAAAGAAAATGGTCTTATTACGGTTGACGTAACAAAGAAATTTCCAAATAAAGATTTATCTCTACAGGATTTTTTGGATATAGAGTATATTCCATTGGAAACTAATAACGAATTTCTGTGTGGAGGATTAATTATGGCTTGCGGAAGTAAATATTTGATTGCCAAGAATCGAAATAGCGATGGAAATATTTATGTGTTTGATCGAAAAGGAAAAGGTATTAGTACATTTAATCGAAAAGGGAATAGCGGAGAAGAGTATTTATACTTAGGAAATGTTTTATTGGATGAAGAAAAAGAGGAAATTTTTATTAGTAGTGTAAAAAAAATACTTGTATATGACCTGTATGGCAATTTCAGAAGGAGTTTTCCATATAAAAAAGGTGTGGAATATTATTATCAACTAACGAATTATGATAAAGAGCATATCATTTGTTGGGATGGTTCCGGAGAATCAAATCCTAAAGCAGTAGAATCACCCTCTTTTTACATCCTATCAAAATCTGATGGAAGCATCATAAAAGAAATAAATGTACCGCTTAATAAGCGGACATCGACTTTGATTATTTTATCAAGGGATGAAAAAACACATATGACATATTCTCTTGCAAATACCCCTAACCCCATACATAAGTTCCGTGATCGAATACTTTTAAACGAACCATCCTCTGATACAATTTATAGATACAGTGATGAAAAAGGTCTGATTCCTTATATGTGCAGAATACCTTCTATACACTCCATGAACCCTGAAATATTTCTTTATACTGATATTATTACTGACAAATATGATTTTATGCGGACGTATGAAAAAGCACGCAATGGAGAAGAAAAAGATTTGGTTTACGACAAGCAGCAGAAAACCGTATATCATTGTACGCTTCATAATAAAGATTATAAATATCAGAAATATTTAAGATTGAAGGGGAAGAACATCAACGATGAAATCGCTTCGGTGGAGTCACTCGATGCCTTTGACTTGGTTAATGCCTACAAGAAAGGTTATCTACAAGGAGAATTAAAAGAAATTGCTTCTAAAATGACAGAAGAGGAAAATGCGGTAATCATGTTAATGAAGCATAAAAAATAAAGGATGCTTTAAACATGATGGTTTTTGGAAGTGAATTCAAAACAAATAATTCATAATTTGTTGAATTTGAAGCAACTTGTGTTTGAGGTTACAGATTCTTGTAATTTGAACTGTAAGTATTGTGGTTATTCGGATTTTTATGTTGGATATCAAGAGATTGATGGTGAAAAACTAATATTGTTAAAAAATATCGGCGAAATAATTAGTGAATATGAACGGATATTGGTAATATTGCATTTGTAACCTGATAAATGCAGTACGATGAAAAAAAACATATCCGGCTACCTTATATATAGAGGCATTGGATCCGGGACAGACATACCGGTTGGTTCTGATCAACCAGTTCGGAGATCGATTGGAAGGAACGATCGACTGATCCGGATGGGAGAACGACATTTCGTCGGTTTCGAATATCGAGAATTGAATAACCTGGGAGATTATATCCAGTCCGTAGCGGTAGAACGGTTATTGCCGACAATAGAGTAGCGGTTCGATAGGGATACATTTTGATTTTTGACACGTAGTAAAACGGAGTGTAAGAACTGTGTTTTTGTTGATATGTATCCTCCTATAGGTAATTATGAAAAAGTTTTTGATACTTATGGTTTACTTTGTAAAGATTAAATAGATAAAAGTTGAAAACACCTTAATCGGTATACTATAACAAACAGAGAGCTGATAGGTTATTTTTATGTTTAAGTACTGATGGTGATGAAAGCCATTTGAAATCTTTAAATTAACGAAAGCGTATGTTGTATAACCTTTTATTTTTTATTAGAGCTGTTAGTTTGCCACTTCAACAACCAGCTACAATGTTGAAGTGGCAAACTTAATCATGTATCAGGAATATACTGATAATTATCAAAGGATTAATCATAATTTTTTGATAATTATAGGCTCGTATAAAAATACTTGTCCAATCTGTTCCATATAGCTGGCTATGGGGAATTATGTGATTAAGATAAGGAGATACTGAAATAAAAACAATTAAACAGTTGAATATATGAAAAAGTTAAAAAAGATAACGCTCAACAAATTAGAAGGAGAAAAGATGTCTGATCAAGAGCTTAAGCTTATTGTAGGAGGTTATAATCATACGAGTTGTTCCGGAAGCGGTTTTTGTGTGTATGGTTAATGATTTCGAATGAGTGGGAGGAATTTTTCTCTCACTGTTTTTAGGGCTAAATATTAATGTCGTGAAAATAAATTATAGCTTATATATATATTTACGAGATAGTGCAAGAGCTTATCTAATACACGATAAATCTATTGACGAATGTAAATATATTAAATATTTTACAGAATCAGTAGGTTTTATTCCTCGAAAAATAACAAACGAATATGTACTGACATGGTATGAACATGGTGAATTGGAAAATTATATTACCGAAGACATGTTAGATGAAAACAACCGAAAAAAATACCATGAATTATTAAATGCAAAGGAAGAAATGAATCCTATAATTGTTAAATATTATTTCAAATAGTATGTTTAGAGAAATACAATCGGCCTGTTTTTGAGAACGTAATGAATAAAATATACGATATATGAAAATATTTAAAGTAGCAACAACAATAGTAATAGTCGTCCTACTCTTCTTTTCTTGCGAAATGAAGAAGACGAAAGAGGAGAAGACTTATCCCTCAGACTTGCCGGTTATTGATTTGCGGGGTCTTCTCTCGGAAAAAGGAAGTGATGAAATTCAAATGTTTTCTCCGACTGATCGGATTGAATATATTCCGTTGGATACATTTCCTGAACTATCAGGATGCGGTGATATTTTACTGACAGAAAATCATATATTTCTTAGTAAGCCTAAAGATATTGTTATGTATGATTGTAACGGCAGATATCAGAAACAAATTGAAGGGGCGGATTATATTAGTAGCTTATTCTATAATGAATATACCCATGAGGTTTATGTAATGGGAAAGGGGAATGTATGGATACTGGACGAAAAGAATGGTGAACCGGTTGGAGATACCCAAACACTTTATAAAACAGCGCCTCTTACTCAACTTTACCCGTTGGCATCCGATCGTTTTTTAGCCCTGTCAGGTAAGGATAATTTTTATGTAACAAAAACACGTGCTGCTATTTGTGATAATAAGGGACAATTATTGACCGATTCTGTCGTACTTACTCCTGATGAAATAGAAAAACATGTTTGCTGGTGGGATGGAGGGACGTATGTGATGAATGATACCGATAAGAATTACCTATTCTTTACTTATTTCCCCGGAAATCCTTATCAGACAATTTTTAAAGCAAGTCAAGATCGAATTGATCCGATTTATTACTTAGATATAGAAAGTGATGCGTGTATACTGGAAGCGTGGGAATTCAAAGGATGTCTTTATTTTATATTTTCTTACTGGCTTAGAGGATACGGTGATGTTTATAGAAATCTGACGCTGGCCACGTTCAATATGGATACCCATGAATTAAAGTCTAAACGTCTATATAAAGAGTTGCAGGACTGGTCTGCAAAATATGGAGTTGAAAATAATATAGATTGTGGATTACCTATTCAGTGTATGAAACACTCATATGCTCGAAAAACAGTACTCGATTTGATAGGTAGTTGGCATGTTCTGGGATATGTAAAACAAAATAAGATAAAAGATAATGCTCCGGAATTCTTAAAGCGAATGAATAAAGAGAGTTCTCCTGTCATATCTGTTATATATTATCACTAATTATTAATAATTTAATCTTTATCAGTATGAAAAAGCTAAAGGTTATTAAGCTCTCGAAGGAGGCTCAGAAAAGGCTTTTGGATGGGTGAAGTCGTATCTTGATTCAGATCTACCTTACGGAATCGTACTGTTTTTAAGCCTGAAATAAGGAAAGCAAGCAAAGCGTATGTTAGGAAAATGGCTCTAAGTTTGTATCAAAAATAGACAATATCCCCTCCTGAAATAGAGTCATTTTGTAAATCTTTGATTAGTAGGTATATATGGAATATGCTGTTTGTTAAAAAATATTACCCTTGCGTGTAATTTGAATTATATGGGGTATAAAATCAAATTAGATGCGGTAGTAGTTTCGATTTGAACCAATGGCTTTTTCGGGAATTTTGACAATAAGGAGGCATGAAGGTTGTATCTGTTGTCATGCCGGTTTATAACATGGAAAAGTATGTGGCGGAATCCGTAGATAGCATTCTGAATCAGACATTTTCCGGTTGGGAGCTGATTATTGTGGATGATGGCTCGACTGACGGGACAGCGGAGATCCTCCGTTCGTTCACCGATTCACGTATTCGGGTTTTGGCCAATTTCCGTAATAAACTTATTTTAGATGACTGCCTATTTTGTATTTACTATGTGGACAGGCAGTCTCTTTTTTGTATTATTGAGTTTTAATAATATTGTGATTTATTGCGACGAATATGAAATATATAGGTGTATTAATGAGTATCCTTTTGTCTTTGTCTTTACAGGCTAAAGATAAAGTATTAGTGATAGATATGACGAAAGCAAAAGTTGGTGATATTCCATTGAGTAGACTTGCTTCCCATTTGGAATATATTCCGTTGGAATTGACAAAAGAATCTTTGTTGAATAAACCTTCTGTTTTTTTGACAGATCGATATATTATAACCACCGAATTTGCAGGTAAAATATGTCTATTTGATAGGAAAAACGGAAAGTATATCCGTCGTCTCAGTCAAGAAGGAGGTGGACCGGATGATTATGCACATCTTATGTCAAATTGTACATTGGATAAGGAAAGAAATGTTTTTTATGTGGATATTTGGAAGAAGTGGAGAGGAATAGATATTGAAACTAACAAATGTGTAAATGAGGTGGTAAAACCTGAGTATCGATATATCAAGGAAACGAGATTTCAGCAAAAAATAAATAACCTTTGCCTTTATAAGGATAGTCTATATTTAGGTTTTGCCAATGATGAACAGGCTAATGATCATTGTGCGCTTTATGTTTTTAATAAAAACGGCGAGGTTCTGAAGGTGATAGACAATGGCCTTCAGGCTCCAACATTTAAATCCTCCCGGTCTTCTTGCTATAATGCAGGACGATTCCAGGAGGTAGGAAGTAATTTGTATTTTTCCGGAGCATCGGAGAATGATACTGTTTATTTGGTGGGTGAAGAGCGGCTGATCCCTTCTATTGCGTTTCATTTTAACGAGACTCTTGGGAAAAAATACGAAACAGGGAAATTGGATTTTGGAGCGGATGATGTAGAAACGGTTAGACGATATAAAAAAGGTTTTTTGAGTTATTCGCGTATTTTTCAGGAAGATCGGTATATCTTTTTTGCTTGCTCAGAATGGGAAGGGCTAAGTTCTAATATCAGCTTTTCTAATTATTATGATAAGAAAACCAAGCAATTGTATAGTTGTAAGCGTGAAGGGGAAAGATGTGGTTTTGTGAATGACATAGATGGATTGGGTACTTTTTTCATGGAACAATTAGAAGGAAATAAGTTGGTCGGTCTGCTGATGCCGGAAGATCTTTTAGATTATATGGAGACCCATAAAGATGTGAAGTTAAGTCCGACCGGAAAGAAAGTATTGGAAAACCTCCAATTTGATGATAATCCGATCGTGGTGATTGCCACCTTGAAAGAGTAAGATCGATTTATTGTTGATTCTGATACGATATGAAATTATGAACGCATATTTGTTATTGTTACGATGTTTGACTGTTTTTTAGGCTTAAAATGAATAGAATATGAACTTTTATAGATCTTTGTTGTTGCTTGTTTTTATTTTTGTATTTAATCTTTCTTTCGCGAAAGATTTACCTGTAATTCATATATCAAAAAATCGTCCGGAAATAAAGGCAAAAGTAAGTATGTTTTTTGATTCAGTTCATTATGTACCATTAGAAACGACTGATGCATGTTTGCTGGGATTAGGAACCATGAGAGTAAATATGATTGGGGATAGTTTATTAGTGTGGGATGCGGACAATTGTTTCCTATTTGATTCAAAAACTGGGCATTTTATAAGGAAAATAGGGCATAAAGGTGATGATCCAGAGGCATTTTATAAGACGTATGATAATTTTTATAACCCGTATGATGGTTTAAATTACTTTTTTGATTATTACAACTCTTTGATTAAATATGATCTGAAAGGGAATTTTGTGGGTAAAATTAAAATGCCAATGAGTTCAAACTGGTCTTCTACAAAATGTGTAATTCCATTAGATTCGACAAATTTTTGTGCTTTTTTTCCGAATTGTAATGGTTCGGTCTCTAAACGAATCGTATTGTTTAATCAATATGGTGAAACTGTAAAAGAATATCCGAATTATCATTTTGTGAAAACTGATCAATTTGTATATGATGCTAATGATGGACTTTTTTATCGATATAAAAATCAAGTTTATTTTAGAGAAAAGTTTATAGATACAGTATATCAAGTTAATAATGAGCAATTAATCCCGAAATATCGATTAGATTTTTCGCCTTATGTTTTCCCTTATAAAGATCGTTATCATGTAGATGTAAACTCGGTCTCTTCTCCGTATTATATTTTTGAAAATGACAATGTTATAATATTTGATTATTTCAGGGAAATATTTCGTGAATTAGGAGTTTATGATAAAAAAATATCGAAAGCTTCTTTTTTTTCTTATGAGAATGGATTTGAAGATGACTTGAATAATTTTATGCCATTTGAGATTTTAGTGATGTTGGAAAGTGGAGTTTGTTTGGGTATATTGTCTGCATCAGATGTTTGTGAATATATTAATAAAACAAATATAGAATTAAAAGGAAGTATGAAATCTTTAGAATCTATTTCTAAAGAAGATAATCCTATTATAGTAATTGCTACATTGAAAAATTGATCTAAATACATTATTAATTTTGAAGCGACCTATACCCATGAATTCATATCATATATTATCATTTTTCTTAACTTTATTGAAAGTGAAATATACTTCAGTATTGAAAAAAACTGTTGGAAATTACCTTTCAGGATACTTTATATGGGTATTCAAGTTTGTTGAAGAGATATAAAGTTGATAATTTAGTAATTGATATGGCTGAACAAAAGACTGATTTGGTGTCATGTCAACTCCCTGCTATTGTCCCGTTTGGAGAAGGTTTTATTATTGTATATCAGATATTTGAATCAGTTGTTTCTTACTGGGAAGAGGGCAAGCGACGATCTTCTTCTTTTTCTGTTTATTCATACTCGCCTTGCCTTACTCATTTTGGAGTATATGGTGCCAAAAGGTCAAATTGAAGCGGTGGTGTGTGTTGTGCTTGGTAGTTCAGGCTTTATTATGGGTGATTTTTCTTCATAATCTGTTTTTCCATGATAAATTAGTTTTTCCGACTGATGTAAGGAGGGAGAATCAGGATTTTTATATGGTTTAGACTGTTGGTTTAAGAATGATAAAACAAAAATAGATAATGAGATAGAGAGCATATCTAATAATCTTGAGTATGATTTGGAAGATGAATATATGAAACGTAAATCTTTTATAGATAAACATGATATTCATAGTACCCCGACTATCTTGATCAATGGTTGCGTTTTGCACTGGAACCAGAACCATTTCGTCGTATTATATAAGGTAAAGAACGGAAAATATTATATCGCCGATCCGGCTACCAAGAAATTAGTCTATGAAGAATCCGAACTGGCGCGTTGCTGGTACAGCACCGTTGTGGAAGGAAAAGATACGGGAGCAGCCTTGCTCTTCGAGCCGGGACCTGACTTTTACGATCGCGAGGAGGAGGATACACGGACAGAGAAAGGCTTGTCTTTTTTCTTCCGCTATCCGGACGTGATCGAGGCGGAGATGAGGCTGACGAGCCGTAAGCCGGTGACGGAGGTCGTGGCACGCACTTCGGGCAGGGTGAGCAGCCTGTATGTCCGGAATCATAACAGAAGAGCTTCGTCTGATAGAGCGTCTCTTCCAGCCGCTGAAAAAGATCTTGTTGGTTCAGAAAAGGAACTTAGGCGAGGATCAGGAAGAAAATACTGAAAAGGTGTATGTTTATTTTGCTTCTGATCGTATCGGTAAGCTCGTTCGTTGAAACTTTTTACCTAAAAGTTCTGTTTAACAAAAAAAGAATGCTAAATTTGCATCCTGATTAATTTTTAGGAATTTATAGTGAACAGATTATGATAAAGATTACATTTCCGGATAATTCCGTAAAAGAATATGCCGAAGGAACGACCGCCATGCAGATTGCGGAAAGCATCAGTTCCCGTCTGGCACAGGAAGTTCTGGCAGCAAGCGTGAATGGTGAGATTTGGGACTTGACCCGTCCGATCAACCAGGATGCCGACATCAAACTTTTCAAGTGGGAAGACGAGGAAGGTAAACATGCATTCTGGCACTCGAGTGCTCACTTGATGGCTGAAGCTTTGCAGGAATTATATCCCGGCATTAAGTTCGGTATCGGACCGGCTATTGAAAACGGGTTCTACTATGATGTGGATCCGGGTGAAGCAGTTATCAAAGAAGGCGATTTCCCTGCCATCGAAGCAAAGATGCTCGAACTGGTAGCGAAGAAAGAGGAAATCAGACGCCAGGACATTTCGAAGGCAGATGCCATGAAAATGTTCGGTGACAGAGGCGAAGAGTATAAAACGGAGCTTATCAGCGAGTTGGAAGACGGTAAGATCACGACTTATACGCAGGGTTCGTTTACCGACCTGTGCCGTGGTCCGCACTTGCCGAATACTTCTTATTTGAAGGCTGTTAAAATAATGAGTGTCGCCGGTGCTTACTGGCGTGGTGACGAAAAGCGCAAACAGTTGGTCCGTCTGTATGGTATCACTTTCCCGAAGAAAAAGATGCTGGACGAATATCTGGCATTGATGGAAGAAGCCAAGAAACGCGACCATCGTAAGATCGGTAAAGAACTGGAGCTGTTTACATTCTCTACGGCAGTGGGTGCGGGGCTTCCGTTGTGGTTGCCGCGTGGCACGCAGTTGCGCCTGAAGCTGGAAGATTTTTTGAAACGTATCCAGAAGAAATACGGTTACCAGCAGGTAATGACTCCGCATATCGGTGGCAAGCAGTTGTATGTGACTTCCGGCCACTACGCTAAATACGGTAAGGACTCGTTCCAGCCGATCCATACTCCGCAGGAGGGTGAGGAGTTCTTGCTGAAGCCTATGAACTGTCCTCACCACTGTGAAATATTCAAATCGTTCCCGCGTTCATACAAGGACCTGCCTTTGCGTTTCGCGGAGTTCGGGACCGTGTATCGTTATGAACAAAGCGGCGAGTTGCACGGTTTGACAAGGGTACGTGGCTTTACGCAGGATGATGCCCACCTGTTCTGTCGTCCCGACCAGCTGAAAGACGAATTCCTGAAGGTGATGGATATTATCTTTATCATCTTTAAGGCTTTGGATTTTGAAAACTTTGAAGCACAGATTTCTCTGCGTGACAAGGTAAACCGGGATAAATACATCGGTTCGGAAGAAAACTGGGAGAAAGCCGAAAGCGCAATTATCGAAGCTTGCCAGGAAAAAGGCCTGAAAGCCAAGATCGAATATGGCGAAGCAGCTTTCTACGGTCCAAAACTGGACTTTATGGTGAAAGATGCCATCGGCCGCCGTTGGCAGTTGGGTACGATCCAGGTTGACTACAACCTGCCGGAGCGTTTCGAACTGGAATATACGGGTGAAGACAATAAGAAACACCGTCCTGTTATGATCCACCGTGCACCGTTCGGTTCTATGGAACGTTTCGTTGCCGTGCTGATCGAACATACGGGCGGCAAGTTCCCGTTGTGGCTGACTCCTGATCAGGTGTCGATCCTGCCGATCAGCGAAAAGTTCAACGATTATGCCTATGAGGTGAAACGTCAGCTCGAAGCCGAAGATCTGAGCGTTTTGGTGGATGACCGTAACGAGAAAATCGGACGTAAGATCCGCGATACAGAGTTGAAACGTATCCCTTACATGCTCATTGTCGGAGAGAAAGAAGCAGAAAATAATGAAGTTTCTGTAAGAAAACAGGGCGAAGGTGATAAAGGTTCGATGAAAATTACTACCTTTGCAGCGCTTTTGAAAGGTGAGATAGAGGAACAAATGAATCACTGGAAGAAAGATAATAATTAATTAACTAATAACGAGGAGAATAAATCTTTTTGAATGAAGAATGACAGTCTGAAAGAACAGTATAGAATCAACGAACGTATTCGTGTTCGTGAAGTTCGTTTAGTAGGTGATAACGTAGAACAGGGAGTTTATCCTACTTCTCAGGCATTGAAGATGGCTGAAGATCAGGGGCTCGATCTGGTTGAAATTTCACCGAATGCTGCGCCCCCCGTTTGTAGAATTACTGATTATCAGAAATTCCTTTATCAACAGAAGAAGCGCCAGAAGGAACAGAAGGCGAAATCAGTAAAAGTGATTGTGAAGGAGATCCGTTTCGGACCTCAGACGGATGATCATGATTACAACTTCAAGTTGAAACATGCCAAGGGATTTTTGGAAGAAGGTGCAAAAGTAAAGGCCTATGTGTTCTTTAAAGGACGTTCCATTCTTTTCAAAGAGCAAGGAGAGGTATTGTTGCTTCGTTTTGCCAATGACTTGGAGGAATACGGAAAGGTAGAGCAATTACCGGTACTGGAAGGTAAACGTATGATCATCATGCTGACACCGAAGAAAGCCGGAGCTGCCCCCGCTCCCAAACCTGCCGTTTCAAAACCGGTAGTGAAGAAGGTGGTCGTGACTCCCAAGCCTAAGACTGAAGAGTCTGAATAATAAAGAAAGAAACCACCCGATAGAGGGTGTAAAGTTTAATAATTAAAATATATTGGAAAATGCCTAAGATGAAGACTAATTCCGGTGCCAAAAAAAGATTCGCTCTTACCGGAACAGGTAAAATCAAAAGAAAACACGCTTTTAAAAGTCACATTCTGACAAAGAAGACTACAAAGCAGAAGAGAAACCTTACTCACACAGGTCTGGTTGCCGGTGTAGACGTAAGCAACGTTAAGCAGTTGCTTGGTTTGAAGTAATCTTTTTTAATTAAGCGAGTTTTACAAGATTTTTATTAACCGAATGTATTTAGCAAATAAGATCATCCGAGAGTGATGACGCTAACATTCAAAACAGATTAGTATTATGCCTAGATCAGTAAATCATGTTGCTTCAAGAGCAAAAAGAAAACGGATTTTAAAACTTACCCGTGGTTACTATGGTGCACGTAAGAACGTGTGGACCGTTGCTAAGAATACCTGGGAAAAAGGTTTGACTTATGCATTCCGTGACCGTCGTAACAAGAAACGTAACTTCCGCGCATTGTGGATTCAGCGTATCAACGCTGCTGCCCGTTTGGAAGGTATGTCTTATTCTCGCCTGATGGGAGCTTTGCATGCAGCAGGTATCGAAATCAACCGTAAAGTTCTTGCCGACCTGGCTATGAACCACCCGGAAGCTTTCAAAGCAATCGTTGCTAAAGTTAAGTAATTGACATTATATAGCAATTGGAAAAAGAGCTCTTGAATGGAGCTCTTTTTTTTATGTCAAAAGTTTGGTGGTTTCATTCCTATTGCATATCTTTGTGATAAGAAAAATGAGTTAGCCGCACATGTTCGATTGGGAAACTCATCAGTTTATTTTAATTCCGAGACACAGCTCTTGTCGTCAATGGCGGGCCGCACCCTTCGGGGCATGCTTAGCACGGCGGATTACAAAGATGGCAAAGCACTCAAATCCTGTCATACGGAGTTTGTTCATATCTACGGTGCGGCTTTCTTCACATAGGAGGATATGTCATAATCGGCATATCCTCTTTTTTTGCGACCCGTAAAGCATAGCTTTAGACGGCGTAACGCTATGGGTTAGGGTAGCTAAAGCATAGCTTTTTGTTTGAAATAGGAACTTGTCCATTTTTTCTTCGTATATTTACCCTCCAAGAATTAAACACACTAAACTAAATATTTATGTTATTGCCAAAACAATCTCGCAATTATGTAACCGGGCTGGCTGTCGTCTGCTCGTTGCTATTGGTCGCCTGCTCTTCGAAGGAAGTCCGGCAGGTCAATCTTATTCCCCAACCGCAACAGATGATAATGACCGGAGGAACCTTCAGGATCGATAGTCTCGCTTTGTTTGGCGGGCAATCTTCCCGAAATGTCAAAACAGTGATCGACGATGCCTGGTCCGGTAGCCCGGAAGGTTATCAGTTGGATGTGACGCCGAAAGGAATCGACCTGCGTGCCGGTTCGTCGGACGGTCTGTTCTATGGGATGCAGACGTTACGCCAACTCTTTGCCGGAGGAGAGGTGCCATGTGTTTCGATCCTGGATAATCCTCGTTTCGGGTATCGGGGATTGCATCTGGATGTTTCCCGTCATTTCTTTTCCAAAGAGGAAGTGATGAAATTGCTGGATGTGATGTCTTTTTACAAATTGAATACGTTGCACATGCATCTGACAGATGCCGGAGGATGGCGTATCGAGATGGATAAATATCCGAAACTCACTTCCGAGACTGCTTTTCGTACCGAATCGGATTGGCGGAAGTGGTGGGACGGTCACGATCGTAAATATTTGCCGGAAGGAACACCGGGCGCTTACGGCGGTTACTATACGAAAGAGGATATCCGGGAGATTGTGGAGCATGCCGCCGCTAAACATATTAATATAATACCGGAAATAGAATTTCCGGGACATTCGGAAGAGGTGCTGATGGCCTATCCCGAACTGAGCTGTTCCGGTAAACCTTATCAGAATGGTGATTTTTGTATCGGCAATGAGAAGTCGTTTACATTTATGGAAGATGTATTGACGGAAGTGATCGATCTTTTCCCATCCGAATATATTCATATAGGTGGCGATGAAGCCGGAAAGTCTGCTTGGAAGAAATGCCCGAAATGCCAGGCTTTGATGAAGAAAAACGGAATGAAGAGCGTGGACGAACTTCAGAGTTATATGATTCATCGGGCTGAAGAATTTCTGAATTCGAAGGATCGCAGGCTGATCGGTTGGGATGAGATTCTGGAAGGCGGCCTGGCTCCGGAGGCGACCGTTATGTCGTGGCGTGGAGAGGACGGTGGAATTAAAGCCGCCCGTATGGGACATGATGTAGTGATGACGCCCGGCAACTACATGTATTTGGATTTCTATCAGGCCGATCCGAAGACACAGCCCTATGCTATCGGCGGTTATACGCCGATTAAGAAAGTGTACAGCTATGATCCCGTTCCGGCAGATTCGTTGACGGCGGAGGAATGCCGGCATATCTTGGGTGTGCAGGCCAATACCTGGACTGAATACATCCAGACACCCGAACATCTGGAATATATGATGTTCCCGCGTGCCCTTGCCGTGGCCGAGATCGGATGGACGCCGCAGGAGTTGCGGACATGGGAAGATTTCAAGCCCCGGATGAATAATCATATTTCCAAATTGCATCGAATGGGTATCGACGCTTTTACCCTTTCGGACGAACTTGAGGTGACCATGCTGGTCGATACGGCGAAGAAACAGATAGAAGTCGTTTTGGATGCCGAGAAATATCCGGCGGAAATCCGCTACACGACAGACGGTTCCGTTCCGGTTGCATCTTCCTCCCTTTATGCCGGACCGATAGTCGTGAAAGATTCCGCTCATATCAAAGCGGCTATTTTCCGGGACGGGGTGCTTCAGGGAACGCCGACGGAAAAGAAGGTGGATTATCATCGCGCCATCAATAAGCCTATACATTATAATAATAAGCTTTATAAAGGTTATATGGCCGGAGGAATGAATGCCCTGCTGGATGGTTATCGCGGTGGCCTGACTTATCTGGACGGACGTTGGCAAGGCTATTTGGATGACCTGGACTGTGTGATCGATATGGAAGAGGAAACGGATATCCGTAAAGTGTCCGTTCGTTTCATGCAACTGACCGGTCCGGGTGTGTTCCAGCCCGGACAAGTGGAGTTATTGACTTCGGAAGAGGGTGAAAACTTTATTTCCCGTGGAATTGTTCCAACAACGATTCCGGCAGACGATCCGAATCTCTTGTTCCAGGAATATACGTTCGACGGTAACTGGAAAGCCCGCTATGTACGGTTGAAAGCGCCAAGGGCGAATCCGGGTTTTATTTTTGCGGATGAGATAGTTGTTTGGTGAATTAAGAATTAAGAATTAAAAAATAAGAGTTGGTGTTATGAAGATGGTGTTGTTTTCTTTTCTATTGGGTTGTTGTTCTGCGCTGGTTTCCGCGCAACGGCCGGTGGATTATGTGAACCCTTTTATCGGGACAAGCAACTACGGGACGACCAATCCCGGTGCGATTTGTCCGCAGGGAATGATGAGTGTTACCCCCTTCAATGTGATGGGATCGAAAACTAATAAGTTTGACAAGGACAGCCAGTGGTGGTCCACGCCTTATTCGGCGGATAATAGTTTCTTTACCGGCTATGCGCATGTCAACCTGAGCGGTGTCGGTTGTCCGGAGATGGGAAGCCTGTTGCTGATGCCTACCTCCGGGGAACTGAATGTGGATTATCACGAATACGGCAGCGAATATAAGAACGAGGTGGCCCATCCCGGCTATTACAGCAATATCCTGACGAAGTATAACATCAAGACGGAAGCTACCGCCTCCATGCGTACCGGCCTGACACGCTTTACTTTCCCGAAAGGGCAGGGGAATATCCTCCTGAACTTGGGTGAGGGGCTGACGAATGAAACCGGTGCGACCGTCCGTATGGTGAGCGATACGGAAATAGAAGGGAGCAAGCTGCTCGGTACGTTCTGTTATAACCCGCAAGCCGTTTTCCCGATCTATTTCGTGATGAAGCTCAGCAAAGCCCCCAAGCAGGCCGGCTACTGGAAGAAGCAGCGCGAGATGAAGGGAGTGGAGGCCGAATGGGATGCCTACTCCGGCAAATATAAATTGTACACGAAGTACGACCGTGAGATGAGCGGTGACGACATCGGCGTCTGGTTCAAGTATGACACCGAAGAAGACGAAATGATCGAAGTGAAAACGGGCGTCTCGTTTGTCAGCATCGAGAATGCCCGCCTGAATATGAACACCGAACAGCCGGATTTCAATTTCGACAAGGTGCGTGCGGCTGCCGGCAAGATGTGGAACGACGATCTGTCGCGCGTGATGGTGGAAGGCGGGACGAACGACGATAAGACGATTTTCTATACCGCCATGTACCACCTGCTGATCCATCCGAATATCATCCAGGACGTGAATGGCGAATATCCGATGATGGAAAGCCTGAAAGTCGGCCATACTACCGGAAACCGCTATACGGTCTTCTCGCTCTGGGATACTTATCGCAATGTAAGCACATTGATGACATTGCTCTATCCGGAAAAGCAACTCGACATCATCCGCACCATGATCGACATGTATAAGGAAAGCGGCTGGCTTCCGAAGTGGGAACTGTACGGACGCGAGACGTTGACGATGGAAGGCGATCCGTCTATCCCTTATATCGTGGACGCTTATATGCGTGGCCTGCGCGATTATGATATCGAAACGGCCTACGAAGGAATGCGTAAAGGCGCTACTACACCCGGCGAGTTCAACCTGCTTCGTCCGGATAATAACGACTATATGGGCAAAGGCTATGTTCCCTTGCGCGAACAGTATGATAACTCGGTTTCCCATGCTTTGGAATATTATATTGCCGACTGGAACCTGTCCTTGTTGGCGGATGCGTTGGGCAAGAAGGAGGATGCCAAACTGTTCCGTGAACGGGCTATGGGATATAAGCATTATTATAGCAAAGAGTTCGGCACGCTTCGTCCGATCCTGCCTGACGGCACGTTCTATTCTCCTTTCGATCCGAAGCAGGGGGAAAACTTCGAACCGAGCCCCGGTTTCCATGAAGGGAATGCCTGGAATTATACGTTCTATGTCCCTCACGATATTATGGGGCTTGCCAAGCTGATGGGCGGTCAGAAGAAGTTTGTCGATAAGTTGCAGATGGTCTTCGACAAAGGGTACTATGATATGGCAAACGAACCGGACATCGCCTATCCGTACCTGTTCAGCTATTTCAAGGGAGAGGCTTGGCGTACGCAGAAGCTGGTCCGCGAACTGTTGGGCAAATATTATCACAATGCTCCTAACGGGCTTCCGGGTAACGACGATACGGGAACGATGTCGACCTGGGCGATCTTCTCGATGATGGGGTTCTATCCGGCCTGTCCCGGTGACCTGGATTATGTCCTGACCTCGCCGACCTTCAACAAGGTGACGATCCGCCTGGATGAGAAGTTCTACCCGAAAGGCAGCCTGGTGATCGAGTCCGCCCACAAAACCCCGGAAGATATTTATATCAAAGAGGTGACAGCCGGCGGAAAGAAGCTGAAAGGATATACGATTTCGCAAGACAAACTGGTAAATGCCGGGACATTGCGCTTCACGCTGGAAAACAAGCATTGATTTCCCCTCTCAATTTTAGTTGAAATGGCATTTAAACGTTTAAAAACGGTTTCAAATTTTCTTGAAGCCGTTTTTCACTATTGAATCCCCGTTTCAATATTTCTTGAAGTGCCTTTTTAATGGTGAAAAACCGTTTCAAGAAAAATGGAGATGGGTTTCACCATTGAAAAATGGCTTCAAGAAAATTAGAAACGACTTTTCAACGTTTAAATGCCATTTCAAATATTCTTGAGACCTATAAATTATTATCTTTGCACACGTAAAATAGAAAAACAGTTTAATCCATATTATATAATGTATAGAACAAGAACATGTGGCGACCTGCGCCTTGCCGATGAAGGCTTGGTGATTACGCTGGCCGGCTGGGTACAGAAAACCCGTAAGATGGGTGGCATGACGTTCGTGGATATCCGCGACCGTTACGGTATTACGCAATTGGTGTTTAACCAGGAAGTGGATGCCGCTCTTTGTGAGAAAGCAAATAAACTGGGACGCGAATATGTTATCCAGGTAACGGGAACCGTTCGCGAACGTTCCAGCAAAAACCCGAATATCCCTACCGGTGAGATCGAGATCATCGTTTCGGAGCTGAATGTCCTGAATGCTGCCGTAACTCCTCCTTTCACGATTGAAGACGATACGGACGGAGGTGACGACCTGCGTATGAAATACCGTTATCTGGACTTGCGCCGCAACGCCGTCCGCAAGAATCTGGAACTGCGTCATCGTATGGCTTTCGAGGTTCGTAACTATCTGGACAAGCAGGGGTTCCTGGAAGTGGAAACTCCCGTGCTGGTAAACTCTACGCCTGAGGGGGCGCGTGACTTTGTCGTTCCTTCCCGTATGAATCCGGGGCAGTTCTATGCATTGCCTCAGTCGCCGCAGACGTTGAAGCAGTTGCTGATGGTTTCCGGTTTCGACCGTTATTTCCAGATCGTGAAATGTTTCCGTGACGAAGACCTGCGTGCGGACCGCCAGCCTGAATTTACACAGATCGATTGCGAAATGAGTTTTGTGGAGCAGGAAGACGTGCTGAACATTTTCGAAGGAATGGCCAAGCACCTGTTCAAGGTGATTCGCGGTATCGATATAAAAGAGGCTTTCCCGCGTATGACCTGGCACGATGCCATGAAGTATTACGGTAGCGACAAGCCGGACCTGCGTTTCGATATGAAGTTCGTCGAATTGATGGACATCATGAAGGGACATGGTTTCTCCGTATTCGATAATGCTGCTTATGTCGGCGGTATCTGTGCGGAAGGGGCGGCTTCTTATACGCGCAAGCAACTGGATGCGCTGACCGAGTTTGTGAAACGTCCGCAGATCGGTGCAAAGGGCATGGTATATGCCCGTGTGGAAGCCGACGGTAATGTGAAGTCGAGCGTGGACAAATTCTATACACAGGAAGTATTGCAGGAGATGAAAGAAGCTTTCGGGGCAAAACCGGGCGACCTGATCCTGATCCTTTCCGGCGACGATGCGATGAAGACGCGCAAACAGCTTTGCGAATTGCGTCTGGAAGTGGCCGGCCAGTTAGGTTTGCGTGACAAGAACAAGTTCGCCTGCCTCTGGGTGATCGACTTCCCGCTGTTCGAGTGGAGCGAAGAAGACCAGCGTTTCTATGCCATGCACCATCCGTTTACTTCTCCCAAACCCGAAGATATTCCTTTGTTGGATAGCGATACGGGAGCTGTTCGTGCGAATGCATACGACATGGTGATCAATGGTGTCGAAGTGGGTGGCGGTTCCATCCGTATCCATGACAGCAAGTTGCAGGATAAGATGTTCCAGTTGCTGGGCTTCACCGAAGAAAAGGCACAGGAACGTTTCGGCTTCCTGATGAATGCCTTCAAGTATGGTGCGCCTCCTCACGGTGGTCTGGCTTACGGTCTGGACCGTTGGGTATCTCTGTTTGCCGGCCTCGATTCTATCCGTGACTGTATCGCGTTCCCGAAAAACAACTCCGGCCGCGATGTCATGCTGGATGCGCCCGGACAGTTGGATGATTCGCAATTGGAAGAGCTGCAATTGGAAATTAAGAATTAAGAATTAAAAGAGAAAAAATTCAAAGAGAAAAGTATCGCGAGGCCTAATTGTCAATTAAAAAAACGAAGTCTTTATGCGTATAAGGGATATACTGAAAGAAATCGAACAATACGCTCCGTTGCCATTGCAGGAAAGTTTTGACAATGCAGGTGTGCAGGTGGGCGATGTGAATCAGCCTGCTACCGGTGCGCTTCTTTGCCTCGACGTCACCGAAGAGGTCGTGGATGAGGCGATAGAGATGGGGTGCAACCTGATTATCTCTCATCATCCTTTGGCCTTTAAAGCGTTCAAATCCCTGACCGGTTCGACCTATATCGAGCGGTGCATGATGAAAGCCTGCAAGTATGACTTGGTGATCTATGCCGCCCATACCAATCTCGACAATGCGGCGGGAGGCGTGAACTTCCGTCTGGCGGAACTGATCGGGCTGGAAAATGTCCGTGTCCTGAGCCCGCAGAAAGGTGCTTTGCTGAAGCTGGTCACTTTCGTGCCGGAGGCCTATGCCGATTTGGTGAGGACAACCTTGTTCAATGCGGGAGCCGGAACGATAGGCGACTATGATTCCTGTAGCTTCAACCTGCCGGGCGACGGAACTTTCCGTGCCGGTGAAGGGACCAATCCTTTTTGTGGTGAAATAGGCGAGTTGCATGTGGAGCCGGAAATCCGTATCGAAACGATATTGCCTGCTTTTCGTAAATCGACGGTAACCCGCGCATTGCTTTCCGTCCATCCTTATGAGGAACCGGTATTCGATTTCTATCCCTTGGATAATGCCTGGGACCAGGTCGGTTCGGGGGTAGTGGGAGAGTTGCCCGAAGAAGAGGGGGAATTAGTTTTCCTGCAAAGGATCAAGGAACTGTTTCAGGTGGGATGCGTGAAGCATTCCGCCTTGACCGGCAAGCCGATACGGGAAGTCGCTTTATGCGGGGGGAGCGGTGCTTTCCTGATCAAAGACGCGATCAATTACGGTGCGGACGTTTTCATTACGGGAGAGGCTAAATATAATGACTTTTACGATGTGGAAGACCGGATTCTGCTGGCGGTTATTGGTCATTATGAAAGTGAAGTCTGTACAAAAGACATCTTTTATAACATAATATCGAAAAAATTCCCTACCTTTGCCGTACATTTTTCGAATGTTAATTCAAACCCGGTAAAATATTTATAGAATGGCTACAGATAAACAATCAGCTGAAAAAGAGATTACAGTTGAAGAAAAGCTTTCTACGCTGTATCAGCTTCAGACGATGATGACTGAAATTGATAAGATCAAGACACTTCGCGGCGAACTTCCTTTGGAAGTACAGGATCTGGAAGATGAGATCGCAGGTCTGGAAACACGTCTTCAGAACTATCAGTCAGAAATTAAGGACTTTGAGAATGCTGTTGTAGAACAGAAACATAGGATTACGGAGTCTACCGGTCTGATTGAAAAATATAAAACGCAGTTGGATAACGTGCGTAACAACCGTGAGTTCGACAACTTGTCAAAAGAAATAGAATTCCAGGGACTTGAAATCGAATTCTCAGAAAAGAAGATTCGTGAGTTCGGTGAAGCGATCAACCAGAAGAAGGAAGAAATAGCCGAACTGTCAGAAAGACTGGAAGGCCGTAAGGCTGACTTGGTTCAGAAGCAGAGCGAACTGGAACAGATCATTTCCGAAACCAAACAGGACGAAGAAAGACTGCGCGAAAAAGCAAAGAAACTGGAAGCGAATATCGAACCGCGCCTCTTGACTGCTTTCAAACGTATCCGCAAGGGAGCCCGCAACGGTCTGGCTGTCGTCTATGTACAGCGTGGCGCCTGTGGCGGTTGTTTCAACAAGATTCCGCCTCAGAAACAGTTGGACATCAAGTTGCGTAAGAAAGTGATCGTTTGCGAATACTGTGGCCGTATCATGATCGACCCGGAATTGGCAGGTGTAGAAGAATAATCAGATGCGCGATGTTGTCCGTGCATATATAGAGAAATATCGGTTGCTTACGGAAAACCGTCCGGTTCTGGTCGGTGTAAGTGGCGGAGCGGATTCAATAGCCCTACTCACCATTTTGGTGGAGTCGGGCTATTCCTGTATTGCGGCGCATTGTAATTTTCACTTGCGGGGAGATGAATCCCTGCGTGACGAACAGTTTGTAAGGGAGTATGCCCTAAAACTGGATGTCCCTTTTCTGAAAACGGACTTCGATACCCGGAAATACGCGGCCGGCCGTCATCTCTCCATCGAAATGGCTGCCCGCGAGTTGCGCTATGGCTGGTTCGAAGAGCAACGGGTTGCAACCGGGGCACAGGCTGTCGCTGTGGCTCATCATCGTGATGATAGTGTGGAAACGCTTTTGATGAATCTGGTACGCGGCACCGGTATCCGGGGAATGAGCGGGATTCGTCCGAAGAACGGTTTCGTGGTGCGCCCTTTGCTTGCCGTGAGCCGTGAGGATATCTTGGAATGGCTTGCCGGACGCGGTTTGACGTATGTGACCGACAGTACCAACCTTTCCGATGCCTATACGCGCAATTTTATTCGCCTGCGTGTCCTTCCGCTTCTGAAGGAGATCAATCCTTCCGTGAAAAATGCGATTGCCCGTACGGCCGAACATCTGTCGGCGGCTGAAGCCGTTTATCTGCATGTGGTGGAAGAGGCGAGGAATACCGTGGTCGAGCAGGGAGATCGCCTTTCGATTGCCACCTTGATGCGTTACCCGTCGCCCGATGCGATTTTATATGAATTGCTCAAAACCTACGGCTTTACTCGTCCGGTGGCAGAGGATGTTTATTTGTCCCTGACGAGAGAATCGGGCAAAACCTTTTTCTCTTCTACATACCGGTTGATAAAAGATCGGGACTATTTATTGTTGTCTCCTCTTGTAAAAGAAGAGGTTTATGAATATACGCTGACCGGCGACGAGAAAGTCTGGTCCGGTCCTGTTGAACTTTCTTTCGAGAAGATTGTTATTAAGGAAGATTTCCATATCCGGAAAGACAAAAATATCGCCTATTTTGATTACGACAAACTGACTTTTCCGCTTACCCTGCGTACATGGAAAGAGGGAGATTGGTTTATTCCTTTCGGCATGAAAGGGCGGAAGAAATTAAGCGATTATTTCTCGGATCATAAGTTCAGTCGTTTTGATAAAGAACGAACTTGGCTTTTATGCAGCGGAGACGCTGTTATCTGGATTGTAGGAGAACGTTCCGATAATCGTTTTTGCCTGGATAAAACAACTAAAAGTGTGTTAGTTGTGAATTTTTTTTCGACAAAAAGCGAGAGTAAGTAAAAATATTATTACATTTGCAAAGATTTACTCCGCAGATGTGTTACTAATGATTCAAGTTAGCTCAACAATCCGGTTTTCACATGAAATTATTAATTATCAAATTATAAAAGATACAATGATTGCGTTGTACGCGTGCCATATCAGGTCGTGTAGTACGTCGTTTTTATTATTCACTTCGCATTATGCAAAAATATAACATTCTAGAACTAAATGAAAAACTCCTTCCTGAGTTGCAAAGTATAGCGGAAGAGTTAGGTATTAAAAAAGTAAGTTCTCTTAAGAAAGAGGAACTTGTATACAGAATTCTTGATGAACAGGCCATCTCGTATGCCGGCATTCAGGCTGAAAAGGAGAAAGAAAAGGAAGCAAAGAAAGCAGAAAGGCAGACTAAGGCTAAGAAAACAAAAGCGGCGGCTCCGAAAGGTGCAAAAGCTGATGCCAAGACAAAGGTTGCTGCTCCTGCCACACCCGTTGAAGTTTCGGTAGAAGAAGTAACATCAGAGGCTCCGGAACAACCCGAACGTAAAAGACGGACTCGTATTGACAAGAAAGAAAAAGTGGCTGCGGCTGCTGTTCCTGTCCAGAAAAACGAAGAAGCAGTCGTTTCTAAAAGCACGGTTTCAGCTAATGCTCCTGTGTCCGAAACTCTTGTTCAAGTGGCTGACACTACTACCGATGCTCCTGTCGAAACAGGAAAACCGGTAGCGAAGAAAGTGGTAAAGAAAGCTGCCAAACCTGTAGAGAAGCCGTTGCTCCCTCCCGTTGTCGTGGAATCTGATAACGGAGAACTTCCGGCCGAGGTTGTTCCTGAGATAACGGAAGAGCCGGTTGTTGTAGAGACACCTGCTGCTTCGACTTCAACTCCGGCAGACGAACCTAAACGCGTGGTATTCCGCCATCCGGACACCAAATCGGTTCTCGACCAGCTTTTCCCATTCTCTTCTACACCTGCCAAACCGGAACCGAAAGTGCAGGCAGAACAACCTGTAGCCGCCCAGCAGAATAATCCTCGCCAGAATAATAACAGACAGAACAATCAGAATAATCATAACAACCCGCGCAACAATAATAATGCTGTACAGGAAAAACAGTATGAGTTTGATGGCATACTGACAGGTGTAGGCGTATTGGAAATGATGCCTGACGGATATGGCTTCCTGCGTTCTTCCGATTATAACTATTTGACTTCCCCGGATGATATTTATGTATCGCAATCACAAATCAAGTTGTTCGGTTTGAAGACCGGCGATGTGGTGGAGGGTGCTATCCGTCCTCCGAAGGAAGGTGAAAAATATTTCCCGCTTGTCAAAGTGGACAAGATCAACGGCCGTACGCCGGAAGAGGTTCGCGACCGTGTTCCTTTCGATCATCTGACTCCGCTTTTCCCGGATGAAAAATTCATGTTGACAGCCCGCAAGTCTCCGAAAGTGTACGACAATATCGCCGTACGTGTAGTAGATTTGTTCTCTCCGATCGGCAAGGGACAGCGTGGTCTGATCGTGGCTCAGCCGAAGACCGGTAAGACCATGTTGTTGAAAGATATCGCCAATGCGATCGCTGCCAACCATCCGGAAGTGTATATGATTATCCTGCTGATCGACGAACGTCCTGAAGAGGTAACGGATATGGCTCGTAGCGTAGATGCGGAAGTAATCGCTTCGACTTTCGACGAACCGGCTGAACGCCATGTGAAGATTGCTGAAATCGTCTTGAACAAGGCTAAGCGTATGGTGGAATGTGGCCATGATGTCGTGATCCTGTTGGACTCCATCACGCGTCTGGCTCGTGCTTACAATACGGTTCAACCGGCTTCCGGCAAGGTTCTCTCCGGTGGTGTGGATGCGAACGCTTTGCAGAAACCGAAACGTTTCTTCGGAGCAGCCCGTAACATCGAAAACGGCGGTAGCTTGACGATTCTGGCAACGGCATTGACAGAAACCGGTTCGAAGATGGATGATGTGATCTTTGAAGAATTCAAAGGTACAGGCAATATGGAATTACAGTTGGATCGCAAGTTGGCAAACAAACGTGTTTATCCGGCTGTCGATATCACGGCTTCCAGTACGCGTCGTGACGACCTGCTGCAGGATGATAACACCGTGAACCGTATGTGGATCCTGCGTAAGTACCTGGCCGATATGAACTCTATGGAGGCTATGGAATTTGTCAAGAAACGAATGGAACAGACATTCGATAATATGGAGTTCCTGGCTTCGATGAACGGATAAATAGCAGAGCATCAATATTTGTAAAAATGCAGATCGGGCTGAGGCCTGGCCTGCGTTTTTTATTTTATTTTTGTTACATTCAAAAGATTGGAGTATATTTGTCATACTTCGTGTGGAAGAATTAAAAGTAAGCATAACATGGAAAATGTAAAGAGGATCCCGTATGGTGTTTCGAACTTCGTAGAAGTGGTGGAACAAAATCAGTATTATGTGGACAAGACGATGTATCTGCCCTTGTTGGAAAGGCAGCCAGACAGTCTGTTCTTCATCCGTCCGCGCCGTTTCGGGAAAAGTATTTTCCTGAGTATGCTGCGGGCTTACTACGATATTTTACAGAAAGACAAATTCCAAAAGCGTTTCGGTAATTTGTGGATCGGAAGTCATCCGACGCCTTTGCAGGGGGCTTTTCATGTGCTTTATCTTGACTTCTCGCGGGCGAGTGGAGGTAGCGGTTCACTTGCCGAGAATTTTGATCGTTATTGTTGCATGGTGATGGATGTGTTTGGCGCATCTTATGAGCCACTTTATTTTCCGGGTTTCGCAAAAGAAATGAAAGAACTGCCTGATTTTGTTAGCAAGCTGAATTTCCTGAATTTGCAAGCGGCAGAAAAAGGCGTTCACCTTTACCTTATCATTGATGAATATGATAACTTCACGAACGTGGTCCTCAATGAGCAGGGGAATGAAGTTTATCATGCCTTGACTCATGCCAGCGGTTTCTACCGTGAGGTGTTCAAGAAGTTTAAAGGCATGTTCGAACGCATCTTCATGACCGGTGTCAGTCCCGTGACACTGGACGACCTGACCAGCGGCTTCAATATCGGCTGGAACATCAGCACCCACTATCAGTTCAACATGATGCTGGGGTTCAGCGAGGACGATGTGCGTACGATGCTGCAATATTATAAGGATGCCGGTCAACTTCCGGGCAATGCGGATATCGAGGCGATGATTGCGGAGATGAAGCCCTGGTATGACAATTATTGCTTTGCTAAAGAAAGTCTGGACCGTGACCCGAAGATGTTCAACTGCGACATGGTGCTTTATTATCTGCGTAACTATATGGACTTAGGCAGATCTCCCGAACAGATGATCGACCCGAACACCCGTACGGATTACAACAAGATGAAGAAGCTCATCCAACTGGACCGTCTGGACGGCGATCGGAAAGGCGTCTTGCGGCGGATCACGGATGAGGGACAGCTTGTCACGACCCTTGTCACGACCTTTCCGGCCTCGGAGATCGCCAATCCTGAGATTTTCCCCAGCCTGCTGTTCTATTACGGCATGTTGACGATCAGTGCCACACGCGGGAACTATTTGGTATTGAGCATCCCGAACAACAATGTGCGCAAGCAGTATTACGAGTTCATGCTCGAAGAATACCAAAGCAACCGGTACATTAATTTGAACGATCTGGGGTTGATGTTCTATGATATGGCTTACGACGGCCATTGGCGTGAGACATTCGAGTTTATCGCCCATGCCTATAAGGAAAACTCCTCCGTGCGCAGCGCCATCGAGGGAGAACGCAACCTGCAAGGCTTCTTCACCGCTTACCTGAGCGTGAACGCCTACTACCTGATCGCTCCGGAAGTAGAACTGAATCACGGTTTTTGCGACCTCTTCCTGATGCCGGACTTGTTGCGTTATGAGGTGGCGCACAGTTATATCGTTGAATTGAAATACCTTTCGTCCAAAGCCCCCGAATCCAAAGCCGAATCGCAATGGCAGGAGGCGGTGGAGCAGATAAAGCAATACGCCGTCGGTCCGAAGGTGCGTCAGATGATACAACATACCCGGCTCCACCTCATCGTGATGCAGTTCAGGGGATGCGAGTTGGAAAGAATGGAAGAAATATAAGAAATAAAGCAAGCATAACATGGAAAATGTAAAGAGGATCCCGTATGGTGTTTCGAACTTCGTAGAAGTGGTGGAACAAAATCAGTATTATGTGGACAAGACGATGTACCTGCCCTTGTTGGAAAGGCAGCCGGACAGCCTGTTCTTCATCCGTCCGCGCCGTTTCGGGAAAAGTATTTTCCTGGGTATGCTGTGGGCGTATTACGATGTGGCCCAAAAAGATAAATTCCAAAAGCGTTTCGGTAATTTGTGGATAGGCAGCCACCCGACCCCCAATCAGGGGAAATATCAGGTGCTTTTCTTCGATTTCTCACGGGCGAGTGTGGGTATGGGCACACTGGAAGAAAATTTTAATAGCTATTGCTGCATTGTCTTGAATAATTTTATGAGCACCTATTCTGATTATTATTCCGAAAAACTGCAAAGCAATTTTTATGAAAGCAAATCGGCTGCCAATAAATTGAATCTCATTAATAGCGAGGCGAAGCAAAAGGGGTATTTGCTTTATCTGATCATCGATGAATACGATAACTTCACCAATGTCGTCTTGAACGAGCAAGGAGAAAAGATCTATCATGATTTGACTCATGCGAGCGGGTTTTACCGTGACTACTTCAAGCTCTACAAAGGCATGTTCGAACGCATCTTCATGACCGGTGTGAGTCCCGTGACACTGGACGACCTGACCAGCGGTTTCAATATCGGCTGGAACATCAGCACCCACTATCAGTTCAACATGATGTTGGGATTCAGCGAGGACGATGTGCGTACGATGCTGCAATATTATAAGGATGCCGGTCAACTTCCGGGCAATGCGGATATCGAGGCGATGATTGCGGAGATGAAGCCCTGGTATGACAATTATTGCTTTGCTAAAGAAAGTCTGGACCGTGACCCGAAGATGTTCAACTGCGACATGGTGCTTTATTATCTGCGTAACTATATGGACTTAGGCAGATCTCCCGAACAGATGATCGACCCGAACACCCGTACGGATTACAACAAGATGAAGAAGCTCATCCAACTGGACCGTCTGGACGGCGATCGGAAAGGCGTCTTGCGGCGGATCACGGATGAGGGACAGCTTGTCACGACCCTTGTCACGACCTTTCCGGCCTCGGAGATCGCCAATCCTGAGATTTTCCCCAGCCTGCTGTTCTATTACGGCATGTTGACGATCAGTGCCACACGCGGGAACTATTTGGTATTGAGCATCCCGAACAACAATGTGCGCAAGCAGTATTACGAGTTCATGCTCGAAGAATACCAAAGCAACCGGTACATTAATTTGAACGATCTGGGGTTGATGTTCTATGATATGGCTTACGACGGCCATTGGCGTGAGACATTCGAGTTTATCGCCCATGCCTATAAGGAAAACTCCTCCGTGCGCAGCGCCATCGAGGGAGAACGCAACCTGCAAGGCTTCTTCACCGCTTACCTGAGCGTGAACGCCTACTACCTGATCGCTCCGGAAGTAGAACTGAATCACGGTTTTTGCGACCTCTTCCTGATGCCGGACTTGTTGCGTTATGAGGTGGCGCACAGTTATATCGTTGAATTGAAATACCTTTCGTCCAAAGCCCCCGAATCCAAAGCCGAATCGCAATGGCAGGAGGCGGTGGAGCAGATAAAGCAATACGCCGTCGGTCCGAAGGTGCGTCAGATGATACAACATACCCGGCTCCACCTCATCGTGATGCAGTTCAGGGGATGCGAGTTGGAAAGAATGGAAGAAATATAAGAAATAAAGCAAGCATAACATGGAAAATGTAAAGAGGATCCCGTATGGTGTTTCGAACTTCGTAGAAGTGGTGGAACAAAATCAGTATTATGTGGACAAGACGATGTACCTGCCCTTGTTGGAAAGGCAGCCGGACAGCCTGTTCTTCATCCGTCCGCGCCGTTTCGGGAAAAGTATTTTCCTGGGTATGCTGTGGGCGTATTACGATGTGGCCCAAAAAGATAAATTCCAAAAGCGTTTCGGTAATTTGTGGATAGGCAGCCACCCGACCCCCAATCAGGGGAAATATCAGGTGCTTTTCTTCGATTTCTCACGGGCGAGTGTGGGTATGGGCACACTGGAAGAAAATTTTAATAGCTATTGCTGCATTGTCTTGAATAATTTTATGAGCACCTATTCTGATTATTATTCCGAAAAACTGCAAAGCAATTTTTATGAAAGCAAATCGGCTGCCAATAAATTGAATCTCATTAATAGCGAGGCGAAGCAAAAGGGGTATTTGCTTTATCTGATCATCGATGAATACGATAACTTCACCAATGTCGTCTTGAACGAGCAAGGAGAAAAGATCTATCATGATTTGACTCATGCGAGCGGGTTTTACCGTGACTACTTCAAGCTCTACAAAGGCATGTTCGAACGCATCTTCATGACCGGTGTGAGTCCCGTGACACTGGACGACCTGACCAGCGGTTTCAATATCGGCTGGAACATCAGCACCCACTATCAGTTCAACATGATGTTGGGATTCAGCGAGGACGATGTGCGTACGATGCTGCAATATTATAAGGATGCCGGTCAACTTCCGGGCAATGCGGATATCGAGGCGATGATTGCGGAGATGAAGCCCTGGTATGACAATTATTGCTTTGCTAAAGAAAGCCTGGACCGTGACCCGAAGATGTTCAACTGCGACATGGTGCTTTATTATCTGCGTAACTATATGGACTTAGGCAGATCTCCCGAACAGATGATCGACCCGAACACCCGCACGGATTACAACAAGATGAAGAAGCTCATCCAACTGGACCGGTTGGACGGCGATCGGAAAGGCGTCTTGCGGCGGATCACGGATGAAGGACAGCTTGTCACGACCCTTGTCACGACCTTTCCGGCCTCGGAGATCGCCAATCCTGAGATTTTCCCCAGCCTGCTGTTCTATTACGGCATGTTGACGATCAGTGCCACACGCGGAACACGAATCGTGCTAAGCATCCCGAACAATAATGTGCGCAAGCAGTACTATGAATTCATGTTGGAAGAATACCAAAATAAACGGTACATTAATTTAAACAACTTGGCAGACTTGTTCGACAACATGGCTTACGACGGCCATTGGCGTGAAACATTCGAATTTATCGCCCATGCCTACAAGGAAAACTCCTCCGTGCGTAGCGCCATCGAGGGAGAACGCAACCTGCAAGGCTTCTTCACCGCTTACCTTAGCGTGAACGCCTACTACCTGATCGCTCCGGAAGTAGAACTGAATCACGGTTTTTGCGACCTTTTTCTGATGCCTGACTTGTTGCGTTATGAGGTGGCGCACAGTTATATCGTTGAATTGAAATACCTTTCGTCCAAAGATCCCGAATCCAAAGCCGAATCGCAATGGCAGGAGGCGGTGGAGCAGATAAAGCAATACGCCGTCGGTCCGAAAGTGCGGCAGATGATACAACATACCCGGCTCCACCTCATCGTGATGCAGTTCAGGGGATGCGAGTTGGAAAGAATGGAAGAGGTACATCCGTAAACACGGAGCCGTCCCTCTTTTATTGATCCAATGTGAATGTATCTCTGTATTCCGACGGTGTCATTCCGTATTTATTTTTGAATGTACGATAAAAACTCCGCACATTATTGAAACCCGAATCGGCAGCCACCGCTTCGATCGTGTAAGAATTGTAGTCTTTTAGCAGGCTGATGGAGTGATCCAGCCGTTTGTTGTTGATATACCCGTTGAAATTCGTACCGGCGAAAGTCTGTATCAACTGTGCGAACACGTTTTTGGAAATATGAACCTGTCTCAGCAAAGCATCCCGCGAAATCTCCGGATCCAGATACAACTTCTTTTCTTCCATCACCCTTTCCAGCTCGTTGAATAACTTTTGATTCAGAAGAGCCGTTCTCGAATCGGAGGCATTTCCCGCTTTTTGTTCCGCCTCCTGCTCCTGTTCGGATGTACCGGTTTGCAGGGTGGCGGCATAAAGCTGTTTCAGTTCTTCGATTTCATCGTTTGCCTTGTGCAGTTTCTCCCGGTACACAACTCCTTCGTCTATCTGTTTGGCCAGTACGCGGTTTTTCTGCCGGGTGATGCGCAGGTGCCGGCCGATCAGGTAAATCGTAAGCCCGGCGAACAACAATGCCCCTAACGTGGCGATCAGTATGATTCGTTGCCGGTCTATCTTGGCGTCCTGTTCCTTGATCAGCAGGTCTTTTCTATTCGTGGCATAGATGGTCGCCAACTCTAACGCGGCGTTCTGCTTATTGCGTGCGTTGATGCTGTCTTTGATCGCATCCCGGCGTTTCCGGTACTCCAGGGCGGCGCGGTAGTTGCCGTTTCCGGCCGCGATTTCCGAGCGATAATCCAGATTGTTGATGAAATCGCCGTTGATGGTGTCGTTCCCGAAGATCTGCTCGTCGGGGATCGTCTCGGCCGCCTCTTTGAACTGTTTCGAGCAGATCAGGTAAGGGATTGCATCTCTGTGTCCGACCTCTGTCTTCGAAAACCGGGTGGAACGGAATTTATCGAAGGCGGCGGCTGCCTTTTCCGGCTGTCTGTTCTCCTCATAAATAGCCGCCAGTTTACTGTATAAGTATCCGTATTGCTCATCGAAATAACCTTCCGGCGGTCCGGGCATTCCGCTCATCCTGTCGATCAGCTTTTTCCTCTTCTCTCCGGTTTCGATGGCTTTCTCCAGTTCATTTTTGTTGAGACAGTCAGTCATTTGCTGGCCGTAAATAAAAGAGAGGTAAGCAAGCTCGCGTATATCCGAACTGTTTTCAAGCAGTGCGATTGCCTGCATGGTGTACTGGTCGGCTTCTTCGTCCACCCCTTGATTCCGGTAAATCTTTCCGATCAGATGCAACATTTCGCTTTCCAGCCTTTTGTTGCCTGCCAGCCGGGCTTTTTCGCACAATTCTGTTGCGACCTGCATGGCCTGCGGATAGTTGGAAAAGCGCGTGTTGAGGTCTACGAATGCATTTTTTATCTGTATCTCTGTTTGGGGCGAAGCGGTTTTCATGGAGTCGCTATTCATCACTTTTTGCAGATAGTTTTCTGCGATATGGAACATCCCCTGTTGGTCGTAGATACTGTACCGCATGTAATCGGCTTTGAATTCGGAAATACGGTTTTTCATGATCGCCGTGTCTAAGAGGAGCAAGGCGCGTTCCGGCTCCGAGATCCTGATGGACTGGATATACGTAAGTGTATAGAGACTGTCGGCGGAGGAAGACGGTGTCTTTTCTCCGGATTCCGGGTGACATTGGCTTCCTAAGAAGATACAGGCGGCTAAGAGCAAGGTCGTGTAAAATGTTTTCATTCCATGAATTATGTTACGGGCTGTAAAAGTATAAAAAAATAACCAGTTTACAAGCTCTGATAGTTTTACCTTCCAAAAATGATAGGAATAGGCCGGTTTCACCTGAGTCGGATGACAATTTAGCATACCGTAGGATTAATTGGCACGCATTCCCGATTCCTCTTTTCTTCCTTTGCACCCACTAACCCGTCGGAGTAATCCGGCACATTATTATAATAAATAGAATGGTGTACAAACGTTCGGTCTGGCTCTCCATTATGGAGAGATGGCCGGCGTTTGTATTTTCCTGCAGAACGCCGGCCATCTCTCATCTATAATAAGAAGAAGTAAAAAGCAGATCGAATGTCAAAAAAACGGGATAGGGGAAGTTCCCTTCCATAAATATATCAAACATGCAGAATACCCTGAAAGGTTGGTTGGCAGACAATACCGTCACCACCGACAACAAAGACGACAAAATCCTGCTGCTCGAATCGGCAGGGAGTGTTAACCTCGACAAAATCTGTGAGGAAATGAAGAATGAAGACACGGGCCTCCGGACGGAGACAATCGTGCATGTGGTAACCTTGTTCCTGCGCATTGTCGCGCGGTTTATCCTGAACGGCTATAATGTGAACACGAGCCTGTTCCGCGCCGTCGCCCAGTTTACCGGCGTGATCGAAGGCGGCAAATGGGACCCGGAGAAAAACTCCGTCTACGTCTCCTTCATCCAGGACAAGATGATCCGTGAAGAGATTGCCAAGACGACGGTCAACATCCTCGGCATGAAAGCCGACGTGATGTACATCCTCGAAACGGAAGACAAGAAGTCGAAACTCAAAGACGGCAGCGCGACGGCCGGCCGCAACTTCTTCGTCCGTGGCTCGATGCTGAAAGTGATGGGCGACGACCCGTCGGTAGGCGTGACGCTGACCGACGAAAAAGGGGTGGTGAAAAAGCTCGAAGACGACGAAATCGCCATCAACAAGCCGTCCGAACTGACGCTGCTGATCCCGGCGGACCTGACGGCGGGGACTTATACGTTGACGGTGACGACGCAGTATTGCCATGGCGGAAACTCATTGTTGAAAGAACCGCGTAGCGTAAGCACGACTGTCTATATCGGTGGAAAACCCAGCGGAGGGGGCGAAGAAGAGCGCCCGGGAGAGTTGTAATGAATGAATTTAGAACAAGGCATGTTCGCGTCTGCGAACATGCCTTGTTCGTTATAACGAACACCCGATGTTCGCGAACGCGAACAAGAATAAGCGCAATAAGATTGTATAACAGAAATAAGAACAAAAACGAAATGTGTATGGAACAATTTTTACAAACGAAAGAAAGAGTCCCACTTGGGTCTTGTCGGGGCCGATACCGGAAGATTTTTCGATATCTGCTTCTATTCCAAGTTTGGATGTTGCTGCTGGTTGGATGGCAGGAAGCAGGGGCTAACATTGTAACTTTAGAGAAAGTAGAGTTTACGGAGCATTTAAAAGATGGATATATAGAGCTGAGATTGCCAGTATATGAAAGTAAAGATAACGATGAAGGGCTGGATTATGGTTCGCTAACAGCGGACGGTAAAGAAATCCTGCGATTTTATACAATGGAAAAAGAAGACACCTGGCAATCCGATGGAGATACCAAGTGGATTAAAGCAAAGGCTCCGTATGGATATGGAGAAATCGAAAGTCAAGATGGTAAATCATTTATAAGCTTGAAGAAAGACTATAACGAATATATTTTGGCTGTCACTAAAGGCGTAGAGGACAACACATATGATGTAGCATATGCCAGATTCAGATGGTATGTCCCGTCAGAGTGGGGAGGATCTGATTTGGATTTTGCTATCACATTGAATATTGATTATAATGGTGACAACAAGGGGCTACAAAAGGTAAATAAAGGTTTAGGAAAAGCTACTGGAGGTACTTTCCCGACTCCTCAATTATCTTATCAGTTGTCGACGACACCGGGATGTTATAACGTGACCTATACCGGCATATCAAGCCCTAAAGATGGCTCCCAATACAATTGGTCCGGTGGTGGGTGGATAACAAGCACTGCATCTACCGGCTCGACCGACTATAAGATCAGCAATCAGGCTCAGGATGTGACTTTTACGTATGCGTATAAGATGCATGGTTATGCACACACGAATCGGGCGGCTACTATCTCGTTAAAGTCATTCCATTATCCGGATGAACTCAAATTGGCAGATGCCCCGAATGGCGCTACAACCATCAGTTGGACTATTAATAATAGCGGATTGGAGGATTTTAGCCAAACAGGCAAGTTTGAAGTGCAACGTGCCACGGACGTCGGTTTTTCGCAAGGTGTAAAGTCGGTAGGTATAGTGGAATTGGAAAGTGGAAAGAGCGAGTACTCGATAACCGATCCTACCGGCAATGACAACTTAATCGGTACGGTTTATTACCGCCTCCGTCGTGCGGATGCGGCTCTGTGGGAGTGGAAGTATGTTGTGTCTTCGTCCATCCAGAAGGTGATGACACACCAGAATGTGGCTTCTGCCAAAGTCGAACGTCTGAATTGGAGCACACAACCGCAAGCCAAAATCTCTTGGACGTTGGAAGAAAAAACCGATAACATTATATGGTCGGATGGCGCAAGGGTCATCGTGAAAAGAACCAAGGACTATGGTGGCGGCAGGCAATCGACCGATGAGGTTGTCGCCACCGAAGCGGATATGAAAAACGGTTATCTGATCGATGAGTTGAATATGACATGTGTGAATTATACCTATTCGGTTTATGTCAAACCGGGCAATAATAACTATCCGGCATTGAATCCGATACCGGTGTATATTGATCCGGATACTCCGATCTTGCCAACCCTTTTGGGGATGGTAACCTCGATTGAGGTCTCCAAGGGCTATTATCCGAATCATACGACCATCGAATGGGAAACGGACGGGAACCCGATCGACCAGTTTGAGATCCTTCGCCGTGAATACATAGTGGATCAGGGTGAAGATACCGGTTGGAAAACAATTGAAACAAGAGAAGGGTCGCAGCAAACCACATTTATCTATAATGACCAGTTGGGGGTGCCGGGCATGATTTACGAGTATCGGGTGGCTGCCGTCACAACCTGTGTAGACAAGAAAGTCTCTAACCCTTCCGCCATCACTCGCGGTTTCCGCAGCCCCACCGGCATCATCAGCGGGCGCATCACCTACAGCTACGGCGATGCCGTCCCCGGTGTGGATGTCATGCTTTCCAGTAAAGACTTGTTGGCCGGACAGAGCTTGCTGTTTACAGGTAACGAAAATAGCTACATCGAAACAGATGAAGCGATCCAAACCCCGAATATATTTACGGTACAGGCTTTTGTGAAGCCGACAGCCGGCGATCAGACGAAAACGATCGTCAGCTTCGGCCGTTACGCCCTCGGCCTGAAAGCCGGTAAACCGGCTTTTAGCGCAAATAGCGGTACAGGCTGGACGGAAGCGGACGGAGATGCGCTTCCGACGACTGACTTCACCCAACTGACAGCCATGTATGACGGGACCAGTATCTTGATATACGTGGATGGCGAACTGAAGAAATCCTATTCGGCAAACGGCCTTGTCGGTTCTGCCACTGAAGCCAAGGTGACGATCGGCAAAGGCTATGCAGGCTATGTCGACGAAGTGCGCCTTTGGAGCAAAGGCCTGACCGATGTGGAAGTGAAGCAAACCTACAACCGCCTTTTGACCGGCAACGAAGAGGGGCTGATGGCCTATTGGCGGCTGAACGATCCGGTGATGGACGAGTTCTACGATATTTCTTATTCCAAAGCCAATTACAATGCCCATCACGGCAAAATCCATAACGCAACGTTAAGCACCGGAACCGAAGCGTTTCCGACCCAGCAACAATTAGCGCTGCGCGGACTGACGGACGCTTCGGGCAATTATTCCGTAAGCGGCATTCCCTATGCCGGGAATGGAACAGCCTATACGCTGACGCCTACCCATCCGATCTTCAATTTCGACCCGTCGGAGCAGACCGTTACGATCGGGCCGGATGCCGTGACAATGTCGAATATCAATTTCCAGAACAAGACGGCTGTCAAGGTCGAAGGATATGTCTTTTATGAAAACAGCAGCATACCGGTTGTCGGAGCTACGTTCGAAGTGAACGGCCAGGCGGTAGTCAGTAACGGCGAGTTCGTCAAAAGCGGTGATAAAGGACAATTCGCCTTTAGCGTACCGGTAGGCGAGCAGACCGTACGGGTGGTGAAAGCGAACCATACGTTTAAGCAAAACGGCCTTTTGCTTGACTCGAAGGGGATAAACCTGAATTATCAGGCGAATATGGCCGACGTCCGCTTCTGGGACCAGACGAAAGTAAAGCTGATCGGCCGTGTGGCCGGCGGTACGGTGGAAGGGAATAAGCCGCTTGGTTTTTCACTGTCAAAAAACAACTTAGGAGATAGCCCGACACTTGTCCTGGAGTTGGAAGGGGATGCCTCTTCTGAAATCTACGATAAAGATGCCGTCTACAAAGATGGGGTAAAAGATGAAAGCGCTCCCGAAAAGATGGACAGCACAATGATCCACTGGAACAGTAAATACGACAACGGGGTCAGCTACCGGCAGAAGCAGATCGTGATCACGCCCGATGACGAAACCGGCGAATACGAAGCCTGGCTCTATCCCGTCAAATATAAGGTGACGCAGGCGACTGTCAAAGGTTGGGACGGGCTGCTGCCGAATGCAGCACCTGTCGTCAATCTGGAAAATGCCTTTACCGAACAGACGTCGGAATATACCGATGAAAAGAAAGGGGAGACCTATCGCCTTGCTTATAATGAGGAATATTCACTGATCCATCGTGTCAGTCCGACCATCAGCTACAAGCAAGGGAATGCAAGTGGCGCCAAGACGGATTATTTCGGTTTACAGTACACGACCATTCCGGATCTGAAGGGATTGGAAGAGCCGGATACGCTTGTCCTCTATGATAAAAAAAGTAAGGAGTATCTTTTCAAGGACGGCGAAGGGAAAGGCTTGCCGGTATTCTCGACCGGAACCTGGGGCTTCCATATCGAAGCAACGGAAGATTATGCCTATAATGGCGTGACGGAAGGCGAAGGAGTTAAGGTGGACCGTGTCCCGACACAAGGCGGAGAGGTAAGTATTACGAATACTTTCAATCAGAATGCAGCTCCTCAGAAAGCGACATTGAATGATCAGGGCAGACTCTATGTCGATCTTGTGATGAATAAGCCTCGTTTTGCCAGTAATGATTACGGGAGCTTGAGCATAGCCGTGACGATTGATGATAAAAAGTATGAAGCGCCCGGATTGAAAGGCTTCCTTCTGGGGGCGGATCCGAATACGGATGGTCTGGACTTTGTGACGGCCGGTCCTATCACGCTTTTGAACATCCTGCGCGACCCTCCCGGAAGCGCCAGCTATACTTGGTGGGAAAGCGGACAGAACTATTCTTATAATACAATGAGTACGAAAGGGTTCACCAACGTCGGGACGGAAGGAGTTACGACAAAGTTGGGTGTGAAAACGGCAACCGGTATCGGCATCGGGGCAATGGTCCTGACCGAAACGGAGATGGAGAACAATATTCAGGCAAGCATCAACCACGAAGAGACGACCAATCATCCGGATGCACGTACGATGACGGTGACGACTAATTCCCGTTATCAGACCAGCGACGATCCGCTTAATGTCGGCTCGGCTGCGGATGTCTTTATCGGCTTTTCCAATAACCTCTATTACGGGGCGGTGAATGAAATCGAATTGCTGGACAAGGAAACCTATGATGGTAAAGGCGGTAAAAAGGATGTTTATGCTACGACTACAAAGGATGGCAAGACCTATTATATATGTAAAGGCTCGAACCTGAATGTGTCTGTTTCCGGATCGACTCTTTTCTCTTATCCGAAAATGCATATCGAGAATATCGTGATCCCGAATCTGGAGACATTGCGCAACAATATGCTGTATACGCCGGATGCCATTACGGAAACGGAAGCACAGGCGATGGCGACTGCACAAAACCGTATGATCTATCGTTCGAATGTCTCGAAAGATGATGATACTTTCGGCTCTACGGGTAGCTATAAGATCTTTATTCCGAACACGGGAGTCCCGGAAGAAGAACAGGAAGATGAATTCCTGACAAAGTTTTTAGGGAAAAAGAAAAAGGTTAAGGGGGGGACGCCTGACTCGATCTCCATGTACAACAATGCGATCAAGGAATGG
Organism: Parabacteroides sp.; assembly: GCF_977054455.1. Taxonomy (NCBI): domain Bacteria; kingdom Pseudomonadati; phylum Bacteroidota; class Bacteroidia; order Bacteroidales; family Tannerellaceae; genus Parabacteroides; species Parabacteroides sp. The sequence continues at coordinate 182,271 of NZ_CDRTCT010000001.1, forward strand.
GTACGTGTCTTGAAGCAGAATGAAGATGAAAAGCTGGCTGCGATCAAGAAAGGTGACTTTGTCGAACGGAACCGTTCGTTCCATGCCTCTTCCCCGGTAGAATATACCGAATCGTACGAGATGGCTAAAGAAGATGGCTATTCGTTCGAGTTTACCGCCACAGCCGGGGTCGCAGCCGAGTTCGGATTTTCGATTGGGGGCGCCGGTGTGGTGACAGCGATCGACCAGCAGTTCGGTGGCGTAGGCTCTGATGAACAGAATTTTACGGAAGGCGAGACGGCCTCAAGCGGGTTTGTCTTGGCTGATGAAGGCGATTTCGATTATATCAGCGTGGATGTGCTTCGGGCTGCTCCTGTCGATACGACTTTCAAGAGTAAATGGAATAATATGTATAATGAACTGGGAGACTTCAATGATCAAGGGGATGTCGATCCCGGAAAATTGAAAAAGTGCGTACAGTATGGTAACTTTATATTCAAGACCCGTGGCGGTGCTACTGCTTGCCCGTACGAACCTGCCGAATATACGCAATACCAGGATGGCGACCAAAAATTATTGAATGAAGCCACCATGCAGATCGAACGTCCGAGCTTGGAAGTCGAAAAGCCTGTGGTGACGAACGTGCCGTCCGATAAAGCGGCGGTCTATAACCTGAAGCTGATGAACGATTCGAAAGTGTCCGGGGCAACGGCCATCTTTACGATCGCCATCGTGGATGCTGCCAACCAGAAGGGGGCGAAGTTCTCCATCGACGGCGTGCCGTTGGGAGAAGGGCGCGGGATCGAAGTCCCTTACGGCGAAGTGCTGAATAAGGTGCTGGAAGTGCGCCGTGGTACGGAATACGATTATGAAGACTTGGCTCTCGTGTTGAAATCGCAGTGCCAGTCCGATCCGACCGATAATCAGGCTGACATCGCCGACACCGTCTACATCTCCGCACACTTTATCCCGTCGTCCAGCGATATCAACATCAAGAACCCGACGGATAAATGGACGCTGAACACGCAGTCTTCGCTCGATTCGACTTCCGGCAAGTATTACATGCCGCTGACGATCGACGGGTTCGATGTGAACTTTACAGGCTTCGACCATATCGAAGTGCAGTATAAACCCTCTTCCGGTTCGGATAAAGATTGGACGAACATTTGCAGCTTTTTCAACGATTCCGTTCCCTATAAAGCCGCTTCCGGCGAGAAAGCGATGATCGAGGGTGCGACTATCTCGACCCGCTTCTATGGGGCAGAAGACCAGAAGTACGATATCCGCGCGGTGACGTTCAGCAAGGTCGGCAACGAGTTCGTGACGAAATCATCCCCGGTCATTTCCGGTGTGAAGGACACGAAACGGCCTGTCGTGTTCGGCAATATCCAACCTGCCGACGGCGTGTTGGGGATCGAAGACGAAATCCGCCTGAACTTCAACGAAGAGATTGCCGAAGGATATATGACCGATGTGAAGAACTTCCAGGTGACAGCCGTTCGCAACGGTTCGAATGGCGACCACAGTACATCGCTGACTTTCGACGGGACCTCTTCTTATCTGGCGACACAGGCGGAACGCAACCTGACGGATAAAGACGTATCGGTCGAAATGTGGGTATTGCCGTCTACTCTCGGACAGAAAATGACGCTGTTCAGCCATGGGACGACAACCAATGCGCTGGAACTTTCCATCGGAGCGGACAATTCGATCCAAGCAAGCATCGGCGGAAAAGTGTATGCCTCCAAGCCGCAGAGTTTCAAAACGACCGATTGGGCGCACGTCGCCATGACCTATAAGGCATCCAACCGCCAGCTCTCTGCTTATTTCGGCGGAACGGAAGTGATCACCGGGGTACAGACCTCCGAGCCGAACACTTCGATCGGGCCGATGCAGTTCGGGCGCGGCGTGAGCGGCGATAACTATTTTGCCGGTAAGATGCACGAAGCGCGTGTCTGGAACAAGGTGGTAGCCTCGAACGAAATCATGGCGAACAAGCTGACCATCTACACCGGACAGGAAGCGGGCATGTTGGCCTACTATCCGATGAACGACGGCAAGGGCGACCGTGTGACCGACAAGGCACAAGGGGCTACGGCATGGATCTATGGCGCCGATTGGAGCACGCTTGCCGGGCTGTCGGTAGCATTTAAGGGAGATACGCTCATGGCTGTCAACACCTCGAAGGTCGCGTTGACCGATGCGCAGGACTATACGCTTGAGTTCTGGTTCAAGGCGGCTCCCGGACAGAAAGAGGCCGCTTTGGTATCGAATGGAAAAGGGGTCGGTGACGAGAACAACACGAATCGTAACAAGGTGTTTGTCGGGTTCGCCGATAACAAGTTGGTGTTCCGTAACAACGGCCATGAAGAGGTTCTCTCGGGAAAATGGGACGATGACAGTTGGCATCATTTCGCCATCGCCGTGAACCGGAATGCCGGAAATGCGCAGATATTCCTCGACGGGGCGCTGAATACTTATTTCGATGCAGGCAAGCTGGGCGGTTTCTCCGGAACGAACCTGTATCTCGGTGCTCGCCGTTGGACGGAAGCCGCGCAGATGGTCGACCACACGGATATGTACCTGAAAGGGCAGGTCGACGAACTCCGCCTTTGGAACATGGCGTTGCCTTCGACGATCATCAATAAGAACTACAACGTTTGCCCGAAGGGTTCGGAAATGGGACTGATGCTTTATATGCCTTTCCATAAATATATCACCAATAGCGCGAACGTCCGGGAGATGGTTTTCAGTGGCGAAGATTTGGTGACGGATTCGACTTTGGTCATCGGTGGCAGCCGGTTGGCCTCTGAGGAGAAAGCGCCTGTAAGGGCGAAGGGCCCCGAAGTCTCCATCCCGTTCACCTTTGTAGTCAATAAGGATGCGTTGGTGATCAACCTGATGGATACGCCCGAAGCGTTGGAAAAGGCAGTGGTCAACTTTACGGTTAAGGATGTGAGCGACCTCAATGGCAACCTGATGCAGAGTCCGGTGACTTGGAGCGCATACATCAACCGCAATCAGTTGAAGTGGAGCCAGTCCTCAGTGACAAAGGAGAAGAAGCTCTACGCTCCGATGACCTTTATGGTCGATGTGGAAAACCAGGGCGGTACGGAAAAGAACTTTACGATCGAAGGACTTCCTGCCTGGCTGAAAGCCGATCCGGCTTACGGCACGATCGACCCGTTGGGACGCCAGACGATCCTGTTTACGGTAGACGAAGGCACGAATGTCGGACGCTATGACGAGGTGGTCTATGTGAAGGGGGATAACAATGTTTCGGAAGCATTGCCGGTGACCTTGAAGGTGTTCGACCAGCAACCGGACTGGATAGTCGATCCGGCTGATTTCAAATACAACATGAATATTTATGGTAAACTGCGTGTGAACAAACTGTTCTCGACGGATGCCGAAGATATGATTGCCGTGTTCGATGGCGGCCGTTGTGTCGGTGTCGCCAACAACCGGTATGTGGATAAGAATGATATGTGGTATGTATTCCTGACTGTTTACGGAAACGAAATCAAGGGTGGCGAGCCGTTGAACTTCCGTGTATGGGATGCGAGTACCGGTACTGTTTATGATGCCTATTGCGATACACTGGTTACGTTTGGCAGCAACTCGGTTGTGGGGACGGCTTCGGAACCGGTTGTTTTTGACGCCGAAGAACGGGTGGTTCAGAATATCGACTTGACGGAAGGTTGGAATTGGGTCTCTTTCAATGTCAAGAGCGATGCGCCTGACTTGGTGACAATCATGAAGAATTCGATGTTACTCGGAGACGAACAGGTGAAAGACGAAGCGAAAGGTGCATTTGCGGCTTACGACAAAGAGTCCGGAACGTGGTTGGGAAGTGATATCGTATTCGACAACAAACATATGTATCTGATCCAATCTTCTGTCGCGCAGAAACTCTCTGTCTCAGGTATTGCGATCAAGGAAAAGGAAGACCTGACGATACCGGTTGCCGCTAAATGGAACTATATCAGTTATCTGCCGATGACCAATTTGCCGATCGCTGAGGCTTTGTCTGGCTACAGTGCCAAGGAAGGTGACATCATCAAATCGCAGAATGCGTTCTCGATGTACGGCGTGAAGACCGGTTGGTTAGGAAACATGACCTATATGGAACCGGGCAAGGGCTATATGCTGTTGAACAATGGTGAGGGTACGTCTCTGGTCTATCCGGACATGATGGGCGGAAACGATTTGAGAAGCGGTGATCTCCCGACTCGTTCGGGCGGTGCTATGACGTCCGGGACGACCTGTACGGATACTCGCTTTGATGCTAATATGTCCGTTGTAGCGACGGTTGCAGAGAGTTTGCCGGTTTATGCAGGCGACAAATTGCAGGCCTATGTCGGCGGTGAGTTGCGTGGTGAAGCTTTATTGACGGAAGACCCGTATGACGGCAGGCCGTTGTACTTTGTCTCGATCGGTGGAGACCGGAATGAAGCCGTTTCTTTCGCTCTTGAACGGGGTGGGGAAGTCATTGCCGAGACATCTCCGATGTTCGACTATCGCACAAACAATGTGCAGGGTAGCATCGAGCAGCCTGTCATCATCGATTTCGTTAACGATTTGCAGATTTCGGTTTATCCGAATCCGTTCGAGCGTGAGCTGAACTTTGTGATGGACACCGAGCCTGGCAGTAAGATCGAGATTTACCTTTACACGATGGCAGGACAGATGATACATCGCCATGCCGAAACCTGTGTCAACGGAGGTTATTTGCACTATCGTTGGGAGTGCTACGAAGATTTGGCACGTACGGTCTATATGGCAGTCGTGGTCGTGAACGGAAAGAAACACGTGTATAAAATAAAAAGAAAGTAATAGTATGAATCGGATAGAAGTGAGAAATGTAATTCATTATATGATCATTTTGGCAGCCTCCACGCTTTTGTGGGGCTGCTCGGATGAGCCGGGACCAAAGGTGGTCCCGGAACCTGAGTGGGAGCTTGACCTGGTGGAGGATGAACCGGCTCCTGCATGGAAAGCTCCGGAGAGCGGAATTTACCAGTTCAGTATGACGGCTGTTATCCGCTTGTCCGGGTTTCTGGAAAAGTATGCAGATCCGAATGACGAAGTATCGGCTTTCGTTGGTGATGAATGCCGCGGAATCGCTACCGTCCAGGAGAACGGGAAGAAGCTCTTTTTCCTTTATATCCGCGGAAATCAGGGAGAAGCGCAAAAGGTGACGTTGAAATACTACAGTGCCAAAAACAAGACGACCTATACGTGTCGGGATTTCTTGGTGTTCGAACAGAATGGGACGTATGGGAAGGTTTCCGATCCGGCGGTTCCTCCTTTTGAAGAGTCCGGCAAGTATCCGGAAACGATGTCCGCTGTGGTATCTTTGCCCGAAACGTTGCCTTTTGAACGGCGTGACAAGGATATACTGGCTGCCTTTGTCGGCGATGAATGCCGTGGCGTAGGGGAACAGGCCGATATTGCAGGAAAGGTGGTCTATCGGTTTGAGATCCGGGGTAGGAAAGATGAAACGGCTTCCGTCTATTTCATGTATTACAGCATACAGGCCAGCGGAATTTATAAAGCCGCGGAATCGTTCTCGTTTGAGGATGGAGGAGCACAGGGAACGCTGGATGCTCCGTTCCCGGTCACGTTGCAACCGGTTGTCGAATAATCGGAGGTGTGTCCAAACACCTTTATCACGAACTTTCAGGCACGGATGACACGAATTTACACGGATAAATTAATTTTCTTTCCGTGTTTTTCGTCTCATCCGTGCCTGAATTATGGTTGTTGGCAGGCAGGATGTTTTGCATACCTCCATATTTATAAACGTCGCCTATGCTTCCTTCTTCGGTCTGCCTCTGCGGCGTTGGTTGTTGTTACCGCCTGCGGGGCGGCTGTTGCTGCTTTTCCCTTTTCCGCCGTCTTTGCGGGGGCGTCCTCTGCCACGGCGCATGTTGGAGTATTTTTCGGGCTCGTATAAAGGTGTTTCGCCGAATTTGGGGTCGATCGGTATTTTGTAGACTTCCTTATCCAGGAATTCTTCGATACGTTTGAATTGGAATTGTTCTTCGATTGAAATGAACGTGATGGCCAACCCCTCGCCATTCGTTCCGCGAGCGGTACGGCCGATGCGGTGCACGTAGTCTTCCGGGTCGTGGGGAATGTCGAAATTGACTACCAGCTTGATGTCGTTGATATCGATACCGCGCGAGACGACGTCGGTGGCAACGAGGATGTCGATACGTCCGTTCTTGAACTCTTTCATCACCTCTTCACGTTGTGACTGCTCAAGGTCCGAGTGCATGGCGGCCACGTTGAACTTCATCCGTTTGAGGGTGGATGACAGTTCCTTTACCTTCATTTTTGAGGATGAAAATATGATGACACGTTGCGGACGGCTCTGTGAGAACAGGTCTTCCAATATGCGCAATTTCTGCATGTCATAGCAGACATAGGCCGTTTGCATGATTGTTTCAGGGGGTCGGGAGATGGCTATCTTGACTTCTTCCGGATTTTTCAGGATCGTTTGAGCCAGTGTCCGGATCTTGGGGGGCATCGTGGCGGAGAACATGATGGTCTGGCAGGTTTCCGGCAGTAGTTTGTAGACCTGCATGATATCTTCATAAAATCCCATGTCGAGCATCCGGTCCGCTTCATCCAGAATGAAGAAGGAAACCTGCGACAGGTCGACGGTCCCCAGTTTGATATGCGACAACAAACGTCCGGGGGTAGCGATCACGATATCGGCACCCATTTCCATCCCGCGTTTTTGCTGTTCCCAGGCAATACCGTCCGTACCTCCGTAAACGGCAACGGCGGAAACAGGGACAAAATAGGTGAAACCTTCGATTTGCTGGTCGATCTGCTGGGCCAGTTCGCGTGTGGGAGCCATGATAATGGCATTGATAGCATTGGCCGGATGTAATCCTTTGCTGAGTTCATTGATCACCGGCAACACATAAGCCGCTGTTTTTCCTGTTCCAGTCTGCGCACAGGCAATAATGTCTTTCCCTTCCAAAATAACCGGAATCGTTAGTTCCTGTACTGGAGTTGTCTCCAGAAAATTCATTGCGTCAAGGCCATCCAATACGGCCTCTTCTAAATCCAATTCGTCAAATCTCATCTTTCATCATTAAATTCCCGGTAAAGGTAGATAATATTTGGCAATATTTGTTACACATAACGCCGCTCTTCGCTGAAAAGAGTTGTTTTTTCAAGAAGATATTGAATTTAGTGGTGTTTTACGGGACTATTGTGATAAAAATAAATACCTTTATACCCAAATTAGCGTTTAAAAGCATTTTGTTATGGGCAGTACTTATGGCTGGAAGGATATCCAGCCGATCTCACAAAAGCAAGATTCATTACATGAATTGATCAATACGATTTTGGATAAGCTACCGTTAGGCGTTTTCGTAAAAGATGCAGAAGATGATTTCAGATATCTGTATTGGAATCGCTTTATGGAAGAAATAACCGGAATCGATACGGAAAAGGTGGAGGGGCATAATGATTTCGAGTTGCGTTTTGATGCGATCATGTCCGCAGAAGAGCGTTTGGAGTTGGATCGTGATGTCATGGAAACGGATAGGACCATCGAATTTAGCGGTAAGATTTCGGATGCGTATGGTATCCGGAAGGATATTGAGGTCACGAAATTCCCGATCGCCTTGAGTAATGGCAAACCTCTTTTGTTGGCTTTGTGGCGGGATGTCACGGCTCGCAACAAGATGGAGAACACTTTGAAACGTTCGCAGGTGCTTACTAAAATGGCTCTGAATTCCAATGATATACGCCTCTGTTCCATATTCGTGAATCCTAATAGCAAACGAAATTATAATGATGCGGTTGTTCAGGTGAATAATTGGCAGCCGGGCAGAGAAGACGAACTGATCGATATTTCATGGCTTCGCTTTGCCGCGCGGGTTCATCCTGACGACAGGGAGATGCATGATGAGGCTTTCCGGAAGTTGTGTTCGGGAGAGATGTCGGAAGTGAAAATCGAGTTGCGTGTGAAGTATCCGGGGATGGATAATTATCATTGGCGCGAATCGTCGGCAACCGTTTACGAACGGGATGAACAGGGGAGGGCGCTTGTGATCTTGGGATGTACGATCAACATACAGGAGCGCAAAGGGCAGGAACTGAACTTGGAAGAAGCCAGGCATAAGGCGGAACTTGCCGATAAGATGAAGTCAAAGTATCTGGCGGATATGAGCCATGAGATCCGTACCCCGCTGAATGCGATCACCGGTTTCTCCGAATTGATGGCTTTTGCCGATTCGGACGAGGAACGTCTGGGATATTATGAGATCATCAAGACCAATAATCAGTTGCTGATGCAATTGATAAACGATATTCTCGATCTGTCCAAGATTGAAGCCGATGCCATCAAGATCAGTTATGAACAGGTCGATATAAACGAGTTGATGGATACGACATTCGCCTCTATCAAACTTCGTATGCCTGAGGGAGTGCAATTGCTTATGGAAAAAGGCAGTTCTGCATGTTATTTTGGGACAGACAGCATCCGTTTGCTGCAATTGATCAATAATCTTGCGAATAATGCCATTAAGAATACTAAAGAGGGAAGTATCACTTTAGGATATACCTGCCTGCCGGATAAATGTTTGAAGTTTTATGTAAGAGATACCGGGATTGGTATAGAAAAGGACAAATTGGAAAGCCTTTTTACCCGCTTTGTCAAAGTGAACGATTATGTGGAAGGTATCGGTTTGGGGCTTGCCATCTGCCAGGGACTTGTCACTAAGATGGGCGGTTCCATGCACGTGGAATCAGAATTAGGGGTCGGCTCGACTTTCTCATTCGTGTTGCCGTCGCATGATGAATAATGTGCCAATGATAATGTTTGGCACATTATTTATAATATTTCTTGTATATTTTGTCGAATGTACCGTTCTTGCGTATCTGGTCCAGCCAGCTGTTCAGGCTGTCGAGCAGGAGAGGGGAGTCTTTGCGGACTGCCCAGGATTGGAGTTGCGTGAAACTTATGTCTGTTTTGATATCTATTTCCGGGAGTTGTTTTTGGGAAAGGGCGGCTATCTGCTGGTCGCAGACGGCATAATCGATGTCTCCTTTCGCTACCATGATGGCAAGCTGTTCCCCGGAGTATAATTCATCTTCTATCACGTAAATCGTATCGCCGATCTCATGTCCTAAGTTCTGTAGCCTGAGTTGGGCGGGAGAATCTTTCGGGATATATAGAGTCTTGCCGGCCAGATCGAGCTGGTTACGGATAGGCTTGAGTCCGTTATTGGCATCTTCCGTTCGTTGGATCAGGACTTGTTTGTTGAGGACGATCGGTTCGGTGAACAGATATTTCTCTTTGATCTCGCTGGTGATAGGGATATTGCGGGCGACGACATCGCATTTGTTTTCTTCAAGCATATTGAAGCTCTCGGCGAGACTCATCTCCAAAAGCGTCTGTACTTCCAGACCTGATAATCGGGCGATAGCCTGGCTCAGTTCGTATTGAAAACCTTCTATCGTGTCGCCTGCCACATAATAACCCGATTGATTGTATTCGGTCACCAGCCGCAGGACTCCTTCTTTTTTGATCTCCGGATAATCGCGTGGAAGAACTTCTGCCTTCGACATGGTTTTCAGACGCCATAACATGATCATGGTTGCAACGGCGATTATCAGCAGCCCGGTATAGACTCCTATCAGTTTCTTCGATTTCATATGATCAGTTGTTGAATGTGACAGCCACGCCCATTTTCAGGACGAACGGATCCAGCGGATAATGCGCCAGCGAGAAATAGTTCGGATTGACGAACTTGGAACTCAGGTTATAGCCCATCACAAAGAAACGAGCCTGTTTCAGGTGGAAATTGACATAGGCATTGACAAGCGGGTAATTACCGACTTTCACTTCATCCTGTACCTGAAACTGCTGTGTCGCCGGTTCGTAATACGGGGCGTAGTAGGAAGTGTTATAATACATATTGGCACCCAGTTGCACCATCAATACCTTTGCCACCTTAAATTTCAGATACATATTGGTGTAGAGGCTGATTTGAGGCAAAGGCAGTACGCTCTTGTCACTACTCAGCTGATAGGCTACCTCGTTTTCCCATCCGAAAGCGCGGTACATGATGTCCTGTTTGATGCGGGCGTTTATCACCTGCAGATTTCCGCTTTTCTGTTCCGGCATTCCTTGTTTGTTGAAGAATACGTAGTTCTGTATGCTTTCGATCCCGGCAGACAGTTGGGTCCGTGTGGACTCCAAGTCGATCTTGGCTCCGGCATGGATTTGCTGGATCATGTTCATATCCCGGTTGTCCCACCAGAAATAGCGGGAATGGAAATGGCGCATATAAAATGAAGGAGTGACATTCTTAATGTATCCTTCCGCGCTGATTGTTGCGTCTTTTTTAAATAACTTGAATTTGGTTTGCAGGGTTCCCGTTGCCCGGAATTCCCCGATATCGTCACCCACGACGCAAAGTTCTCCACGGGCATTGTAAGTCAGTATGTTTCCTTTGCGTTTGGAGATTTCAGCTCCGATATATGTCGAAAATTCGTCATACACCTGTGTAACCGGAAAATCGATGGTGGAAGGAGAGGCGTCTAATCCGCTTCCATATTCGGGATCGTAAGACAGTCCCGGTATCTGGGCCGGCAACTGGAATTTGCGCTTGTCGAAAGTCGCAAAGGCGGTGATGCCGAACTTGGCCCAGTCTTGAAAACCTTCGCGGAGGGAGAGTCCGAAAGTATTACGCAGGTTCCAATAGGAAGTACGGTCGTCGACACCCGTACCGTTTTCCAAACCGAACACCCGTGGGTCTCCATCAGGAGTCAGATAGCATTCGTTCAGGTTCTGATCCGCTTCCGAGCGGAAACGGCGGCGGTTGTCCTGATATTCCAGCGTATGAATGATACTGGATACGGGAATGAATACTTTCATGGGATTTCCCAGCGTGTCCACTTCCCCTTCCAACTCGCGCTCGAATCCGAGATTGTAATGGTGGCTGAGGAAATACTGTTTGCCGCGTACACGGTTCCAGGCTTTGACCGGATAGCGCGTATTGAATGCCTTGGGGTCGTCCTGGTTTCTCTCGCCGGCAAAATATTGGTCCGGGTTGGTGATTACCGAGTCGTTTGCCAATCCTCCGTTTTCGTAATTGATGAAGTTGAAGTTGCTCAGGTAGGCATGCGCTTCGTAGCGATCCGACTTGTAACTTCCGAAAAGGCGATAGCTCAACAGCTTATTGCCGTTATTCTTGTAGTATCCGCGACTGTAGATATAGTCCAGATCGCCGCCAACGTTGATCTTCGGGCCGAAGTTCATGGTCAGCGTACCTTTCAATCGTTCGTTTTTGCTTTCACTTCCCCCCATGGTCGTGTACATCACGTTTGTGTAAGGGATTTTCGTATTGTAATACTGTGCGTTCCGAGGGTCCGTGATATAATAATCGTATGCATCGGCAAACAGGAAATCCCGCGGTTCCTTGCGTTCGGAAAAGATACGGGTTTGTGCCGGCGATCCCGTATTGGCCAGATAGCCGACAGCCAATGATTCGGATTCCACCAGCGTGCTGTTGGCGAAATTCAGTTTATACGTGTCCAATGGAGCAATATAAGGATCGCCCAACAGAGGAGTAAGCCGGTAGGCCGTGATACGTCTGTTGGCTGTCGATGCACTATCGGGAACCAGCAGGCTGTCAGGGACTTCCTGATTGGATTTGGAAAGGTTTCCGAGTGAGAATCCTTTCCGGTCTCCACCTGGCCGGCGTTGCGCATGCAGAGCCGAAGCGGATATTATCAAGAGTAATAATATGTATAAGCTATGCTTCATGAGGGGCAAAGATATAACAAAAGGGCGTCCTACGAAATAGAAACGCCCTCTTTATATTCTTTTTGCAAGATTACACTTTCTGTATAATCTCCATACCTTTCTTGATAGCCGCCTCGTTCATCGGGATGAGCTTGTGGTGGCGTTCGGGCAGAGATTTCTTCAAGCCTAACAATACGTTTTCCAGTTTCACCATCGGGACGATTTTCAGCAGTCCGCCGAGGATCAGCATATTGAATGCTTTCTCGTTTTTCATTTCCGTAGCCGCGTCCATGGCATCCACGCGATATACACTGACGTCGGTCCGTTTCACCGGTGTATGGATTCCATATCCGTCATAAATAATGATACCTCCTTTTTTCACCTTGTTTTCGAACTTGTCCATCGATGGCTGGTTCAGGATGATGGCAATATCATATTCGTTCAGTACGGGAGAACTGATGCGGTCGTCACTCAGGATAACGGTTACGTTGGCTGTACCCCCCCGTTGTTCCGGGCCGTAAGAAGGCATCCAACTGACTTCCTTCCCCTCCATCAGGCCGGAATAAGCCAGGATCTTACCCATTGACAAAACCCCTTGTCCACCGAAACCTGCTATTATTATCTCTTGTTTCATTGTCAATAATTTGCTGATTAATTATTCTTTGTTCTTGAGATCTCCTAACGGATAGAACGGGAACATATTCTCTTCCATCCATTTATTTGCCTTTTCTGGTGTCATTTTCCAACCGGATGAACAGGTGGAAACGAATTCGACAATTGAAGTGCCCTTGCCGGCCATCGAGTTCTCGAATGCCTTGCGAAGCATCTTTTTAGCTTTACGGACGGCTGCGGCAGTCTGTACGCTCTGGCGGGTGACCAAGCAGGTCCCTTCCAACTGTGCAAGCAGGTCGCCGATCTTCAACGGATAACCGTTGAGGGCGATGTTACGGCCGTAAGGGCAGGTTGCCGTCGGCATCCCTTCCAGTGTGGTAGGGGCCATTTGACCGCCTGTCATACCATAGATGGCATTGTTGACAAATACGATCACGATATTTTCTCCACGGTTGGCAGCATGGATTGTTTCGGCGGTACCGATGGCGGCCAAGTCACCGTCGCCCTGGTAAGTGAATACCATCTTGCCCGGATTCAGTCGTTTAACAGCTGTCGCGATAGCAGGCGCACGTCCGTGAGCCGCTTCGATCCAGTCGATGTCCAGATAATTATAGGCAAATACGGCACATCCGACGGGAGAGACACCGATTGTTTTATCTTCCATACCCATTTCGGCGATCACTTCGGCAATCAGCTTGTGTATCACGCCGTGACTGCAACCGGGACAGTAGTGCATGGGATTTTCATTCATCAACCTGGGTTTTCCATATACCAGGTTCTCCGGTTTAATTATTTCGTTAACTTCCATGTTCGTAATTATTTAGCTAATAAATCTCATCAGATATTGAACCAAGCGGAAACAGATCGCCGCGCCACCACAATACAGAAATGGCTGGCGGTTTTCAGGGAAAGCGAAGTAGCAGATTACAGCTGCTACCGCTAAAACCATGAATAGCCAGGTCAATATCGTATCAATTTTACTTCCGCGTGTCATGATTGAAAATTAAGAATTAAAAAATAAGACTGGTTGACTAAATGATTTCTTAATTATTAATTCTCAATTATTAATTCCTTAAGTGCATTCAGTACTTCATCGGGTGTGAACACGATACCACCGAGGCGGCCGAAATGTTCTACCTTTATCTTGCCGTTTACAGCCAGACGTACGTCTTCGACCATCTGTCCGGCGTTCAGCTCGACGGAGAGCATGCCTTTTACTTTATCTGCATAGGCGGCAATCTCTTTTTTCGGGAACGGCCATAATGTGATGGGACGGAGCAAGCCGAGCTTGATGCCTTCCGCACGTGCGATTTCCACCACTTTCTGGCAGATACGGGCGGAAGAACCGAAAGCGATCAGCAGATATTCGGCATCTTCGCACTGGAACTCTTCGTAGCGGACTTCATTTTCTTCGATCTTCCGATATTTAGCCTGGAAGCGGATGTTGTTTTCTTCCATCTTTGCCGGATCCAGCTCCAGTGATGTAATGACATTCGGTCTACGGCCGGCAGTCTTTCCCTGTGTGGCCCACGGACATTCGGCTATGATTTCTTCCTCTGTACGGCGTGTATGGAAAGGCGGCAATACCACTTTTTCCATCATCTGGCCGATGATGCCGTCTGCCAGGATAATGGCAGGGTTACTATATTTGAAAGCGAGTTCGAAACCCAGTCCGACGAAGTCCGCCATTTCCTGTACGGAAGAGGGGGCGAGCGTGATCAGGCGGTAGTCGCCATGTCCTCCACCTTTGACTGTCTGGAAATAGTCGGCCTGGCTGGGTTGGATCGTTCCCAGACCGGGACCGCCACGCATCACGTTCACGATCAGACAGGGCAGTTCGGCTCCTGCGATATAAGATATACCTTCTTGTTTCAGACTGACACCGGGGCTTGACGAGGAGGTCATCACGCGTTTACCTGTACCAGCACCTCCATATACCATATTGATGGCGGCCACTTCACTTTCAGCCTGTAGCACGACCATTCCGGTTGTTTCCCACGGCATTTCGGCCATCAGGGTTTCGAGTATCTCCGACTGCGGAGTGATCGGGTAGCCGAAGTAACCGTCTACGCCGTAGCGGATGGCCGCATGGGCGATGGCTTCGTTACCCTTCATTAATTTTACTTCTTCTGCCATATCTGTCTATTATATTTTTACTTTATAGATGGTTAAACAACCGTCCGGACAAACTAACCCGCAACTTGCACAACCGATACAGTTATCGGGGTTTTTCATGTACACATAGTGGTATCCCTTGTTGTTTACTTCACGCGGGTGCAATTCGAGTACATCCGACGGGCAGGCTACTACGCAGAGGTTACATCCTTTGCATCGCTCTGTGTTTACAACAACAGCTCCTTTTATCTTCGCCATAATTTATTATATTTAAAAACTAATGTAACACTAACTATCTCATTTGCGACTGCCAAAGGTAGTAAAAACTTTACAGAAAGAATCTTTTTTACTTTAATTAGTATGGAATTGTTACTCTTTGGAGCCTGTCAGAATCGCCACGAGTCAAGGCAACACCTGCTTTGTGACGACGGGAATCAGGCGGACGGGACTGTTAAGTCCTGATGGCATCGGCTCCCATTTGTCGTATTGTCTTTGCCGGTAATTCAGGTCGACCATGTTGATCTCCTTGAAAATCCGCCATGTTGTTTTTCTCCGGTCGTAATCGGCAATCCTGTTTGCGGGGAGGTTGGTCACCTCCACATCGATCCGGTTGACTCCCGGCTCCAGATAATTTCCGACTTTCAGGCGGAAAGGGACAGCCCACACCGTTCCGGCCGGTTGTCGGTTAATGTAGACACGTGCACTTTCCCGTACATCCCCCAGATCCAGTATCCAGTCGTCGGCTGCTATTTCGGGTAGTCTGAATGTCAGGCTGTACCGGCCGGTCGCCATGTTCCGTCGTGCGTCCGGATGATCGAGCGTGGTCCAGGAGGCAGGACTGTCTATCACGAATGTCTCCGGAATGGCCGGTTCGCTTTCGGGAAAGCTCAGAGTCCAGCCATGGTCCAGCCCGATGCTGAGAGACTGTTCTTGTATATAATTCCAGGCCGGGCAATCGGGAGCCTCTCCGGTGAAAGTCTGCAAGATGAGTGATCCCCCGGAAGGTATTTGCAGGTAAACCTCCGTTTTTCCTTCCTGCCGGCGGAGGCATGCGGCACCTCGCTCCTTGGTCATCGGGTCGAAAAGGATGGCGGCATTGGCCTGAACACCCAGCGGAACCCAGCCGTCGACATCTTTCTCCTGCAAAGAGGCGATAAAGTAATGGTATCCGGTTGCATTCGAGCGGCGAATGCATTGCAGGCCGAATCGGGTTTTCATCTCTTCCCGTGCGACACCGCAAGCTTGCAAGGCGAGGGAATAGTCGGAGCCGGTGATGATCCGTCCTTTTTGCAGGCTGTTCGTCGCGGTTTCGTCGAAAGAGGCGATTGCCGGTAGCTTCTCACATGCCTGGCGAAAGCGTTTTCTTCTTTTATCCAGATCTCCGAAGCCGGGTACATCTTCCGGATAGTTCCCGATAAAGACGATCGTGGCTCCCTCTTTTGCCAATTGTACCAAATGACTTAGAATATCGGACGGCATATAACGGACGGCGGGAACGACCAGCGCCTTGTATGAGGAACCGCCCGAAGTCACCAGCTTCCCGTTTTTGATGCCGGTACTCCGGATAAAGTTGTCGGAGATGTAATCGACATCATATCCGCTTTCGTAAATGGTGTGTATGGCGCGGATAAACTGGGGAGCCCGCTGTTGCATTTTATGGATATCGAAAGCTAAGAAACGTTCGCCTGCTTCCTGCCACATGTCGTATATCGGCAGATAGACCAGAAAGTCATTGTCCGGTTTCCCCATCTGTAAAAATGACTGGCAACGGGCGATATAATCGAAAAAGTCGGGGGCATCTTTCCATATGCTGTTTGTCGGTGACATGTTGACGGACGCGTAGAACCGCCAGCCGGGCCATTTCGCCTCGCGGGGCGAATAGGGAGTGCCGTGAAAAAACATGTGATTGACACCCGATACGAACATCAGGTCCATATCCGGTTTGCATTGTGATAGAGACGTACGGAAGTGTTCGGTCAGCCAGGTGAAGGTCTCCGAGGAGATATATTTTTTACCGGCTATATGGGCAGCCGAGGAGGCGTACTTGAGCATCGACAGATCCGAGTCGTTTTTGCGTGTCAGCGAATCCTGGCGTAATCCTTTGATATGGAACCGGGAGAGGCCGAATCCCTCGCATTCGGGAATATCGACTGTAGCGTACAGGTCGATCAGGTTGCCCGGCGAACCATGCGCCTGGTTACGGGTGAGGCTTCCGCCCCGGTGCGCCCATTCCGTCCATTGGCGGGTAAAGTTCTCCAGCAGGAGTTCCGCCAATGTCTCCCGGTAGTCCGAGAGGATGCGGGCGGTCGTATCCGTCCGTGCGGGATTGAGGAATTCCGGCAGGTAATTTTCCAGCCGGTATCCGCGCCTGCGGACGAATTCGGTAAGCAGGCTGGGGGTCCAGTCGGCTCCGTACACTTCATACGAGTCGTTGAAAAAGGTATGCGGATAAGGAACCTTGTTTTCCCGGAAAGCCCGTTCGAAGGTTGCGAAATACTGCTTGACGGCTTTTCCTGAAAAATGGTCCATTACATAACCTTCCCCGCCGGGAGCCGCCCGTTTCACTTGTTGGAATGTTTTCCCGCAGAATAAAGCTATCAGGCGCCAGTTTCCCGCAGGAACCGTCCAGTCGAGCCGGTTGTTTTTCACTTTTGATGTGATGTCGATCCGTTCCCCCTTGTCGGAAAAGGCCATCAGGCGGCTCAGGTTGGCGACTCCCCGTTGTTTCCGGTCCTCCACATCGATTGTGATCCGAAGCCTTTCCCCGCCTTTGGCCGCGTATTCTTGGAAGATCGCTTTGGTCGCTGCATTGTCCAAGGAGATCATCGGGCCACCGAAAGGCCAGCCGGTTCCGGCGTTCATGTCCGTTTCCATTCCGAGGCGTTTGCATTCGGACCGGGTATGCTGCAACATCCGCATCCAGGCGGGAGAGAGGAACGGGATTTCGTGTGCATCGTTTCCCTGCACGCCATAGATCGGGGTGATCTCGACACCTCCTAACCCTGCTTGGGCATAGGTTTCCAGGTTATAAGTCAGGTTCGCCGTGTCTACCGCGCTCCCCAGCCACCACCAGCGGGTTGCAGGACGCGATTCGGCCGTGATCTCCGGCCACGATTGCGAAAAAGTCGGTGCTACTGTCGTCAGGCAGATGACGGCAACCGACAGGATATGTTTGAAACGGGGTGTGATGTCCATAATGAATGTTGATTTTTTCAGGGTGAAAGATACGATTGATATCGTATCTGCTTGTACGGAACAAAAATAAGGAATATCCTTGAGACACCGGTTAACTGTTTGACTGCCGGTCAAAGAATGCGCCGTTCCAATTCGTCCAGCATATTCACGCGTTCCAAAGAGAACGTCTTGTCGTGCGTTTGGATATATTCTAAGAGCGTCTTGGCCTTTTGCAACATCGCCTGTTCCTCGTCTGGGTAGAGGTAGCTTTCTTCGATCAGGGTCTTGACGGCTATCTCAAGACGGAGGATCCCGCCGTTGTCGTCACTGTCAAGGCGGCGGATGAGTTCTTCGGGCGGGGTTGTCATAAGGGTAGGACGGTCCAGTTTGAGGGAACTGTACACGGTTTGGATCAATTCCGGAGTATGGCGGGCCGCATTTGTGTTGCGGTTCATAATGATCTGAAGGACTACTTTGGCAAGTTCTTCGATCTGTACCATGATGAAGTCTCGTTTGAGCACGGGGATATTATTAATTAATAATTAAGAAATAAGAGTTCACTTTGCACTTTCAATTGTCTACTGTCACCTTGATAATGCGGATGTCTTTTTTAGGGCGGTCGTATTCGTCGCGGGCTTGTCCGGCGATGGCGTCGAGGACGTCGAATCCTTCAATGAGTTCGCCATAGACGGTATAGTTGCCGTCCAGGTGGTGGCAACCGCCTTTAGTGGTGTAGGCTTTCCGTTGTTCTTTGGTGAACAGCAGGTGTCCGGGTGTGGCGCGTACCACCGAGTCTACCTGGGCGTTGATCTTGCGCAGGCGTTTCTGGTACTCGCGTTTGTTGCTGGCTTTCTGCATGCGCAGTTCGGCACGGACGGGATAGAAGAACTTCTGCATGGCCTTCTCCTTGATATCCTGGTTGGCGATCATTTCCAGCGTGTCCAGTTCACCGTTGGTGTAGACTTTTCCTTGTACGATATAGAATTGCGACATATCCGATTTCTTTTGCGGGTTGATGTCGTCGTTCTGGCGGGGAGCAGCCAACGCACCCCGCTTATTGAAGCGGTGAGGCCGCATCTCCGGCATGATCTCCGAATTCCGGTCCCCGAAACCGCAACGGGCGCCGGCGGGGGCATTGCGCGAATCGGGAGCGCCGCCTTGTATCATAAATTCGGGGAGCACGCGGGTGAACAGCGTCCCGTCGTATTCGCCCCGTTTGGCACGTTCGATAAAGGTGCGGACATGGTTGGGGACATCGTCATACAGTTTCGCTTTCAGGGTTCCGGCGCTCGTGTTGATGGTGACTATTTTCGCAGGAACCTGTTCCGATGCAGATGTTACGGAGTCCGCATCGCTCTGTCCGAAGACAGGCGAGAGGCAGGCCAGTAAGCCTAATAAGATATAGTAGCTCTTTTTCATCTTTTAAAATATTTGGTGGGTAAAGATAGTATATATGTTGTTAAACACAAAGTAAATGGCTACCTTTGCAACCTTTAAGGCAAATTTAAGATTATAACTACACGTATTATTATGAATTGGATTAATGATTTGTTATGGGGCGAGGGCATCGGCCACTCCATACTTCTGCTTTCCTTTGTGATCGCCGCGGGTATTCAATTAGGTAAGGTCAAGATCTTCGGCGTGTCTTTGGGAATTACTCTTGTGTTGTTTGTGGGGATCATTTTAGGTCATTTCGGTTTTACGATCAACCACAATGTGATTCACTTTTTTAAAGAGTTCGGATTGATACTTTTTGTCTACTCTGTAGGGATGCAGGTCGGACCGGGTTTCTTCTCTTCTTTCAAACAGGGTGGGATTACGCTGAATATGCTGGCGTGCGGCATTGTGTTCCTGGGAGTCGTGACAGCTGTCATTCTGCATTATGCAACCGGTATCCCGATGCCTACGATGGTCGGCATTTTGTCGGGGGCGGTAACGAATACACCGGGATTGGGTGCTGCCCAGCAGGCTTTTTCCGATATGCACGGAGTGTCAGACAATACGATTGCTCTGGGATATGCTGTCGCTTATCCGTTGGGTGTGATCGGTATTATCCTGTCCATTATCTTGATTAAGTATATTTTCCGTGTAAGTTTCGATAAGGAGAACGAACAGTTGAACAGCGAAGATTCTTCGCATACCAATGAGGCTAAGCCTATCTCGCTGGTCGTGAAGAATCCGGCTATCTTCGGAAAGACGGTTGCCGAATTGTCGAACCTGCTGGAACATCGTGATTTTGTTATTTCCCGTGTCTGGCGTGACAGCAACAAGCAGATCGAAATAGCTTCGGCCAATACGGTATTGCAGGAAAACGACAAGGTCTTTGTTATCACGACCGAGACGGATGCGGAGACGATCAAGACTTTTATCGGGGAAGAGATCGATATGGAACGTAAACAGTGGATCCGCATGGAGAGCCAGTTTGTCAACCGCCGTATCCTGATCACAAAACCGGAACTGAACGGTAAGCGTCTGGGACAATTGAAACTGCGTAAATTATATGGTATCAATATCACCCGTATCAATCGTGCCGGTGTCGATCTGGTTGCCAAACCGGGGCTGACTTTGCAGGTCGGCGACCGTGTGAACGTAGTCGGTACCGAAACAGCGGTTTCCAACGTGGAAAAAGTTTTGGGCAATTCGATGAAGCGCCTGAACGAACCGAACCTGATCACGATCTTCGTCGGCATTGCGTTGGGTATCGTGCTGGGCAGTATCCCAATTACCTTCCCAGGCATTCCGCAGCCGGTCAAGTTGGGTCTGGCGGGCGGTCCGCTGGTTGTGGCTATTCTGATCAGCCGCTTCGGCTACCATTATAAATTGATTACTTACACGACGCAGAGTGCGAATTTGATGTTGCGCGAGATCGGTATTACGCTTTTCCTTGCTTGCGTGGGAATCAGTGCCGGCGACGGTTTTGTCGATACGATTGTGAATAATGGCGGTTTTGCTTGGATCGGCTACGGTTTCATCATTACGTTTGTGCCGTTGATGATCATCGGTTGTATCGGCCGTTATTTCTGTAAGGTCAACTACTTTACGCTTATGGGGCTTATTGCCGGCAGCACGACCGACCCGCCTGCATTGGCTTATTCGAATGCGACAGCCGGCAACGATGCTCCGTCGGTAGGGTATGCAACTGTCTATCCGTTGACAATGTTCCTCCGGGTATTGACGGCGCAGCTGCTGATTCTGTTCTTTGCATAACCGTATATCATCATTGAAGGAGGTTCAAAACTCCTTTCTCACGATCTTTTAGGCACGGATTTCACGGATTTACACGGATAAATATATTTTCTTTCCGTGTTTTCCGTGAAATCCGTGCCTAAATTATATTATGTAAGTATTCTTCTATAGAAAGTGACTTCTTCTTTCATACATGCGAAATCCGGATTACTTTTTTGTTTGTTCTGTTGCTGTCGGAAGAACTTGTTCTGTTGCGGCCGGTGTTTGTTGCGTGCTGTCCGGTAGGGCCGGGCGCAGGGGAATTAAAGGATATTTCTTTCGCCGCCGGAAAATGTCGGAGAAGCGGGTAAAGTCTTTCTTGTACATGATACCTACTCCTTGTGTTGTCAGGGCTTGCTTTAGAATCACATACATATCGTTGGCATGGTTGTAGGCCTTCAGGCGAATATCGCCGCTTGGCGTCAGCAGGTATTCGAGATCGAACTCGCCGATGAAGGCATTCTTCTGGTTGTTTATCGAGCTGTTCTTATACCCGAAGTTTCCGTTGAATATGAGGCGGTTGTTCAGCAATTGGCTGGACAGCAGCATTTCTACTTCCGTATCTTCGATGCCGTCCTGGCTGGTCCGGATATTTGTGCCGAGTTGCACTTTGTCGGTGAAACTGTTCATGATGCTGGATATCTGGGAGGACAGGGCGGATGAGGCCACTGCGCTGAAATCGTTCGATTTATATTGCGCATTGTATTCCGGCGTATAGAATTTGTTCAAAACCAGCAGATAGATGATTTGCCGGGTCATCATGTCTTCCGTATCGACCAAACTTTTGACCTGTCGTTGGAGTTCTTCGTTGGAACTCGGCAGTTCGAGGTCGAACGAGATAGTCGGATTCCGCAGCACACCGTCTAATTTCAATACGCAATTGACCGGCGTATTGCGCCGGGAACTTTCGTATGTCAGGCTGGGATCCAGGTCCTGTATGTTGGCTGTCACGTTATAGATGGCGTTTACATTCATCGTTGCCTCGAAGGGATCTCCCCGGAAGTTGATGATGCTGCCATCCCGTATCTTGAAGTTTTTGTGGATGAGTTGTTGCAGGCTGAAATTATAGTTCCCTTGTACGATCCCGATGTTTCCATACATGCGTAAGTCGGTTTTCGTCCCGTACTGTATCTGGAGGCTTCCGTTGCAGTTTCCTGCTATTTTATCGCCTGCGACCGGGTCCATGATCAACTCGATGTCGGCATCCGGTGTGATGTCGAGAAGGAAGTTCATGCGCAACTCCGCCCCTTCGTCTTCGTTTTTGAAGATAAGAGGTTTTATGGAATCGACCGGCCGGGTAAGTGCCATTTCCCGCAATTCCTTTTTATTCACGAACGTAATGAAATCATATTCTGCCGCGGAAGAGTTGTTCATGAAGTCGAGCTTGACGGATGTCTTGGGATCGCTTCTCATATTGATGTCGAAGTTGATCAATTGCCCGTTCCCTTTAATGGAGGCTGTCCCGGTTCCGAAAACGGTTCCGAATATCAGCGGGTTCTGCTTTTGGGGTGCGTCGAATACCAACATGTTGTTTGTCTGGACTCCTACATCGAAACTGACATCCTTGAAATGTTTATGATTGACGGTCAGGTTTACTTTTGCCGAATTGCCGAACTTGTCATGTACCGTCACGTTGCGCCCGATGATCGCTCCCGGCGTCAGGTGGATGGAGTCGGAAAAAGTGTAGTAGGTGTTCAGATATTCGATACCCAGGCCACCATCGAGCACGAAGGCGTCTCCCTCCACATTCAACGCTTTGAACGGCCCGTGCAGATGGATATTCCCAAAGCCCCGTCCCTGCATGTTCTTGGCGATATTCTCGACGAAAGGATGCAGGAATGCCAGGTTCAGGTCGTTTGCCCCGAAGAAGAGGGAAAGGCCTGCGTTTTTGCCGACCGGATAGACATAACCGCTCACATCGGTCCAGGTCGTATCGTTCTTGTAGATGCTGCCTAACATCAGAATGCCTTTTTGCTGGTCGTCCCATTCGCTGAAAAGGTTGAGGCGTCCTAATTGTACTTGGTTGAACGAGAAGTTTTGTATTTCGAGGTCGGTGTTCAGCATCCGGCTGCCGTAAAGGTCGGTGATGTTGAAGGTCCCGGTAGCCTTTCCGGCAAATTGGAGTACCGGGATGTTCAGGATGTCGAAGATGTAGCTCAGCTCGACTTGTTTCAGGTCCAGCAACAGTGTGTCGGCCGGATCTTTCGAAACCGTTCCTTCCATGTGGAGATATTCGGTGCCGTTGGAGACGGAAAAGTCTTGTATCCCGATCTTACCGTCTGCAATGGTGACGGTGGACGGGGCGATGTGCCAGATGGAATCGTTCAGGATCAGCGGGCTCTCGTTCAGCGAGATTTCCGTACGTAGTTTGGCCGGCCCTTTTTCCTGTTCTTCCTCGATAAAGAGTGTGGAGGCGGAGAGGTCTGCTTTAAACAATCGTTCTTTGTTGTTCGCCCAACCGATCCGCGTCTGTATCCGGTTGTCTTTTGCATCTACTTTCAGGTCCATGTAGTTGCGCAAGCCTTTGGCATTATAATTGATAGCCTTGAGTTTCAAGTTTATCCTGTCTTCAGGGTTGTCACAGGCCAGGTAACCGGATTCGAACATGGACTTGCCGATGTTGAATTTAGGCAGGTAGGCCTCAAAGCGGAAGCGGTTGTACTGGTTGTTGTAATGTCCCGTGATGCGTCCCTGGTTCAGCATCGTAAAAGGCAGTTTCAAGGTGTTGGACATGGCTTCCGTATTTTCGACGGTCAACAAGAGGGAGAAGTTGTTTTCCATCACCTTCTGCTTCTTCTGCGTGACGTTGACCAGAGCCGGGACATATCCTTTCAGAGTCTTCATAAGGCTGGGGACGATTGTCGTGAAAGAGTAAGCGCCCGTCACTTCGCCGTTCAGGACGTCGGAGGTGATGGTCAGGTGGCGGTCCAGCGAATGGCCTGTAGCTTCCACCTTGAACTGTTTCAGGAAAAAGCTGTCCGGCTTGGTTATGAAGGAGAGACTGTCGAGCGTAATGCTCCCTTCCAGATTGTCGATATTGTTTCCCGTGAAGTCGGCGTTCAGCGAGCAGGAGATGTCCGGAGCCTCGTATTTATTCGTCAGGTGGAGACTGTCCGGCCGGAAATGTTCCAGACGCGATGTGAAGTTGAACATGGAGTTTTTACCTTGATGCAGGAACAACCCTTCGGCATATAGTTTGCCGTTCGGATCGTCGATGTCCAGCACGCCGTTGAACCCGTTTTTCTTGAAGTTGCCTGAGAGGAGTATGTTTTCGTATTTGTAGCCTTTGTATTCGAACTCGTCTATATTCGCTTTGATATTACCCGAAAACGACCCGTTGGCAGGACGGCGCGTGTCCAGCGTAACGGCTAACTTGGCTGTCCCATACGGGTTGCCGTCAGGGAAAAGCTCGTTCAGGTGCAGGGTGGAAGTCGAGAGGTGGCCTTTCAGGTAGGCGGCGATGTTCTTCTCCTTGTCCTTCCCGAATATCAGGTCGGTCTGGACGGAACCGATCGCCGACGAGAGTTTGCCGAAAGCGACCAGGTTGTCGAAGAAACCGGATATCTCGCCGGTAAAGTTGATTGTGCCTAACTTGACGATCGCATCCGGCAGTTTGACCGGACGCTCGTTGAAGTTGTTAGCCAGGCCCGAAATCCCTTCGGTCGTGATGTACAGTTTGTTGACCTGCCCGAAGATATAGGCGTCTTCCGGATGCGTGATGCCTTTCATCTCCATCTTGCCGATGAAAAGCATCTTGTCGCTGTATTTCAGTGTCAGCCGCTTCAGGTCGATATTGTTTATGTAGCCCGATGCCTCGGCCGAAAGTTCGATGGCCTCTGAGAAGTTGCGGAATGCCGGGACGAAAGCGGAGAGGTCTTTCAGGCAAATCTGCGAAGGTGCGATGTTCAGTTCGACGGGCGAATGATCCAGCCAATCGGACGCACTGGCTGCTTCTTGCGTATGGAGATGGGCGCGGTCTATTTTCAGGTCTGTTTCAGGCAACTTGATTTCAAAGTTATTGATGATCGCACTGTCCTTGTTGGCTACGATGTTGAGCGACAGTTTGTTCAGCGAAAAGCCAGAGGCTTCGTCGAAACTCATCTTCTTGATGTTGGCATTGAGGCTGTCCTTGTTGAATGCCTTCATCGATATCTTGGCACTTATGTTCCGGATGTCGATATGCTTGGCATTGAACTTTCCGGGGGTGGCGGCTGCATTCTTCACATCGTAACGGAAATTGCCGCGGCGTATCAGGATCGAGTTGAAACGCAGGTCGATATTGGATTGCTTTTTCACCGTGTCCTTGCTGGCGAAAGCGTCGATGACGAATTGCAGGTTCAGCTTGTCTGCCGGCGTCTCCTTGCTCAAGCTGACGGAGAAACCGAACAGGCGGACTGTCGAGAACACGATCTTGCCGTTCAGCAAAGGCAGGATTTCGAAACCGGCCGACACATGGTTGGCATCGAACAGCACGGCTCCGCTTTCATCTTCGAGATACAGGTCTTCCAGCACCAGGCGGTTGAACCACTCGATGTCTACATTCCCGATCCGTACGGGCACACCTAAGCGTCCGGATAATTCTTTCGTTGCCGTGTTTGCCACTTTTTGCTGCACGTAGGGAATGCGCAGCAAGATAGCCGGAGTCGCGTAGAATATCCAGAACAGGGTGAGCAGGGTGATGATTATGTATTTAAGTCCTTTGATATCTTTACTATATTTAAGCACAAAACTACAACAATATCCCGATAGATTTCGTTAATTTGCACAAAAATTAAAACGAAGATATGAGTGTGACAATATTAGGAATCGAATCATCGTGCGATGATACTTCCTCCTCTGTAATACGAGACGGCGTGATGCTGTCGAATGTAATTGCCAGTCAGGCTGTTCACGAAGCCTATGGCGGTGTTGTTCCCGAACTGGCTTCCCGCGCACATCAACAGAACATTATCCCGGTGGTTGCCGAAGCGATCAAGCGTGCCGGCATCGATAAATCCGAACTGAGTGCCGTTGCTTTCACACGTGGGCCGGGCTTGATGGGGTCGTTGCTGGTCGGAACTTCCTTTGCCAAAGGCCTGGCGGCTTCGTTGGATATCCCGATGATCGAGATCAACCATTTGCAGGCGCACGTGCTGGCTCATTTCATCAAGGAGACGCCGGAAGACGATCATGCTCCTTCGTTTCCGTTCCTTTGCCTGTTGGTCTCGGGTGGAAACTCGCAGATTATCAAGGTGAATGCTTACAACGACATGGAAGTGATCGGGCAGACGATCGACGATGCCGCCGGTGAAGCGTTCGACAAATGTGCGAAGGTGATGGGACTGGGGTATCCCGGCGGCCCTGTCGTGAACCGACTTGCCAACGAAGGGAACCCGAAGGCATTTACATTCAGTAAGCCGCATATCCCCGGTTACGACTATAGTTTCAGCGGATTGAAAACCTCTTTCCTTTATACCTTGCGTGACAAACTACAGGATGATCCCGATTTTATCGAAAAGAACAAGCAGGACCTTTGTGCCTCTTTGCAAGCGACGGTGATCGATATCCTGATGAATAAATTGCGCCGGGCTGCGAAAGACCTGGACATCAAGGAGGTGGCCGTTGCCGGTGGCGTGTCGGCCAATTCCGGCTTGCGGGACGCTTTCCTCGACCATGCGAAGCGTTTTGGCTGGAAGGTGCATATCCCGAAATTCTCTTTCACGACGGACAATGCGGCGATGGTTGCCATAACGGGGTATTACAAATATCTCGACAAGCAGTTCTGCCCGATGGATGCCGCTCCCTTTGCAAGGGTAGAGGCGAGGCTGAGGTAACATGTCTGTAGTTTCATGGGCATGAAACAAAAGTTTCCTCTGCATGAAACAAAAGTTTCCTCTGCATGAAACAAAAGTTTCCTCTGCATGAAACAAAAGTTTCCTCTGCATGAAACAAAAGTTTCCCCTATAGGAAACCTTTCATAAGATATAGGGAAAAGGTAAAGAAGATAAGAATGGTGATAGAAAAAGAAATAGGCGGGTTGCTTCGTTCCCGCCATCTGACGATGGGAACGGCTGAAAGTTGTACCGGCGGATATATTGCACATCTGATTACACGTGTGGCCGGCAGCTCCGATTACTTTTGCGGGGGAGTCGTTTCCTACAGCAATGAAGTGAAACATCATGTTTTAGGCGTTTCGGAAGAGAGCTTGGCGCAGTACGGGGCAGTCAGTCGTCCGGTCGTCGAGCAGATGGCGTTAGGAGCGATCCGGGTGTTAGGTTGCGACTGTGCGGTTGCCACTTCCGGCATTGCCGGTCCCGGTGGCGGTACGCCGGAAAAGCCGGTCGGGACCGTCTGGATTGCCGCCGCCCTGAAAGACAAGGTCCTGTCCGAATGTTGCCATTTCGGTACGGAACGCGAAGAGAATATCCGGTTGGCGGCGGGGACGGCGTTGGAGATGTTGAAGAAATTGCTACAGGGATGATCTATAGTGCCTGTTTATCATTCGGGATTGAAACATCCGGTATAAAAGACCCGGCCATTCTCCTGGTTCGTTTGATTGGTGACGCTGAATTGCGGAAATGCCTGTTCCATCCGCTTTGCCAGCGTGTCTCCCAGCGGAGCATATAAACTGTCGGCAGTTGCATTATGAGGGAGGCTGCCGAAGTAGCAGAGGTGGTTTTCATTACTGAACAGGTCGGCGCCCAGCCAGCAGTTGCGGATGCGCCATTCGCTGGAATCAGGCAGGGCGACGTAGAGGTCGAGGCTGTCTGCCTGTATCATCAGGTTCAGCGGGGCGTTCGGGTCGAATGTTTTACGCAGGCGATCCTGGTCGGGGAGCAGGTAGTTTTGTCTGTTCCGCTGTATCCGGGCGACTTCTTCCAATAGCTTTTTACTGTAGCTGGCAACCCAGATTCCCTGATATCGGTAATAACCGAAGAAGTGGTTGCCTGCCTCCGGATAATAGGTGAAAGTAATGTCTTCTTTAACTTGCTTCTGTGGGGCAAATGCACCGAAAGCCTTTTGTAACGTGTTCTTTTCGATCCGTCCGACCGTTTGCCCGTCTGCCTGCATATACAATACGACACCTTGCGGATGGAAGGAGAAAAGCATCGGAGGAAGATCCGGATTGTTCCGGATAACGGAAAGGTAGATCTCCGGAATTTTGGAGGCGAAAGCTGCATGTTCATGCTCGCGGGATAAAATGTATTTGGCAAAGGCGGAAGGGCGGTTTACGCGTAGCACGGCATCCGATGCCGGAGCGACCAAGGTATATAGATCGGTCCGCACCGTCTCTTTCTCTTTTTGCATTTTGCCTAAAAAGAACCAGACTGCCACCAGCGTAGCGAGAGCAGCTATAACGAATGTCACTATTTCCCGCTTGTCAGCTTTCATTGTACGTTATGTTTTCTTGGGGCTCAGGAAATATTTGCACCAGGGTTTGAGGCCGCATCCTTCACATTTGGGCTTGCGGGCGATGCAGGTGTAACGCCCGTGGAGGATCAGCCAGTGATGGGCGATCGGGATTTGTTCTTCCGGGATGTGCTTCACCAGCTCCTTTTCCGTTTCCAACGGGGTTTTGCTGTTGTTCGTCAGGCCGATGCGGTTGGCTACGCGGAACACATGTGTGTCGACAGCCATTGCCGGCTTGTTGTAGACCACCGAGGCGATGACGTTTGCCGTCTTGCGGCCTACGCCGGGCAACTTTTGCAACTCGTCGATATCGGATGGTACGACACCGCCGAAATCGGACATCAGCATCTTCGCCATGCCGACTAAATGTTTCGATTTGTTGTTGGGATAAGAGACGCTCCGGATATATTCGAAGATCACTTCCGGGGTGGAAGCGGCCATGACTTCGGGAGTCGGGAAGTCCCGGAAGAGGGCGGGAGTGATCATATTTACCCGCTTGTCCGTGCATTGGGCGGACAGGATCACGGCGATAAGCAACTGATACGGATTGTCGTAATGCAACTCTGTCTCGGCAACCGGCACATGCTCGTTGAACCAGTTCAAGACTCCCTTATATCGTTCCTCTTTACGCATATCTTATTTCGTTAATGACATAACATTTTTACCAAGAAGCAGTCCTAAGAACACGGCTGACAATCCTAACACGTTACTGGCGAGAAGATTCAGAAGTGCCAGTTTATATTCGCCTGTTTTCATCAGCGACATCGTATCCAATGCAAACGAAGAGAATGTGGTAAATCCGCCGAACAGTCCGGTGAAGAGGAATACTCTTGCGCCCGCAGATAGATTACAGGTTTCAGCTATGCTCCAGCAGAAGCCGATCAGAAAAGAGCCGATCACATTGACCGAAAGTATCCCGAAAGGGAAGGAGTGTAGCATCGAACGCTGTACCCACGTGGAAACTCCGTAGCGGAATACGGTGCCGATTGCCCCTCCTGTTATAAGCAGTAAAACCTTTATCATACCATTTTACGTTTTTAGTGTGTTTTTCCCCGGGCTGGTTAAGGACCCGGGGAAGATGGTAAATGATTTAGGTTCTCAACTTAATTGGCTGACTCAAACTGTCTCAGGAAACGAACGTCGTTTTCGGAGAACATGCGTAAGTCTTTTACTTGGTATTTCAGGTTTGTTATACGCTCGATACCCATTCCTAAAGCATAACCGGAATATACCTTGCTGTCGATACCGCAGTTTTCAAGTACATTCGGATCTACCATACCGCAACCGAGGATTTCCACCCACCCGGTTCCTTTACAGAACGGGCAACCTTTTCCTCCACAGATATTACAAGAAATATCCATTTCGGCGGAAGGTTCGGTGAATGGGAAATAAGATGGGCGCAAGCGGATTTTCGTATCTGCGCTGAACATCTCTTTGGCGAAGAACAGCAAAGCCTGTTTCAGGTCGGCGAAAGAAACGTTTTTGTCCACATATAAAGCTTCTACCTGATGGAAGAAACAGTGTGCGCGATAGGAGATCGCTTCGTTACGATATACACGTCCCGGGCAGATGATACGGATAGGAGGCTCCTGGCTCTCCATGACACGTGTCTGTACGGAAGAAGTGTGTGTACGAAGCAATACGTCCGGATTGTGTTGGATAAAGAAAGTATCCTGCATGTCGCGGGCAGGGTGGTCTTCTGCAAAGTTCAGAGAAGAGAACACATGCCAGTCGTCTTCGATTTCCGGTCCTTCAGCAATGCTGAATCCCAAACGTCCGAAGATGTCGCAGATTTCTTTCTTTACGAGTGAAAGCGGATGGCGGGTACCTAATTCGATAGGATAGGCTGTACGGGTGAGGTCGATGTCATCGTTCGTCGTCTGTACATTCTCAAAGCTGGCTTTCAGCTCGTTTATTCTATTTTGGGTTGCCTCTTTCAGTTTGTTGAGGTGCTGGCCGACTTCACGCTTCTGATCTGCCGCCACGTTGCGGAAATCGTTCATCAGCAAAGATATTTCACCTTTTTTGCTGAGGTATTTTATGCGTAATGCTTCCAGTTCTTCAGCGTTTGCCGCTTTCAGGTTCTCTACTTCCTTAAGCAGAGCGTTAATCTTATTGATCATTTCTAATCATTTTTATTTTCAACGTGCAAATTTACTCCTTTCTTTGAATACTGCAACCGATTACGGCGGGTTTTTTTGAAAAAAGAGAGGCAACTATCCGCTTTTTATCAGAAATTGTAAGCTATGCCGATACCTAAAACCTCTTTGAACTGCACTTTGGCGCCGTGTTTTTCGCCTTCATCAGTAAAGGTTTTCACGTCGTTGTCGTATTTGAGCGTGGTGTTGAGCGTAGCGCTGAGGTATTTGTTAATCTTCATGTTGATCAGGACATCCCAGTTCACGTCCACATTACCGAACTGCTTGTCGTAAGGGGTGAAAAAGTCCACGCTTGTGATCAGATTCACGTTCTCCATGATCTTTTGCTCTGCTTTTGCCTTGATATAAGCTCCTATCTCCGCCCGGAAACGGTCGCCGGGATCGACACCGAACGCACCTTCATCGGACAGATAGTCGTCTTCCACGAATGTCAGTTTTCCTGCAATCGGGGAGAGGTAGAGGGAATAGTTGCTTTTCGGGCGGAAATCCATGCCTAAAGAGATATTGGAATAGGCGGGTGCGAAGAATTTGGAAATATAATGCGATTTGTCCGGATAGTTATACCCTTTATAGAACTGGGTGTTGAGATCGGCCATCGCCGTGTAATACCATTTCTCGCTTGCCTGGTAGCCTAACTGGGTGGAGAAGGCGATCTTGTCGGATGTTTTTTGTACGCCCTGTGATTTGGTATTCGTCAATCCGTAGTCCAGTCCGAGATTGCTGATCCATAGCCAGTTCCCGCTTTTATGCGTAAGCGAACCGTTCAGATAGGCATTCCCGGCAAAGGAGTTTTCGCCACCGGCCGACCAGTTGCTGACGGCTGTCTGTGACATATTTATACCTGTGATACCTTTTAATACCCATTTCCCCTCTTCATAACCTTTGTCGTCGGCCTGGCTATAGCCGGCAATGCTTCCCATTGCGAGTGCTACCGTTAAAAATATACGTTTCATATCAATTCTGTGTTTTTTTAAGTTGTAATTAATGAAAGACGTCTTTTATAAAAAAACAGGTAGCGCCCGCTTTTGTTTATCCGGATCTCACACAATCAAGGTTACGGCTGGTTGGACAAACGAAGGTTTATTTAACTTCGAACCATATTGTTTTTCGATTCCCCTGGTTGTCGATCAGCGTCAGACGGTGCTTGCCGGGAGAGGCGGAGCTGCTGATCTGGTGGTGGTCTGTCGTTTCGCCGATATAGGTTTCGTCGAGATGCCAGTAGAGGATGGCATCCGGACGGGCGTGAGCGGCTTTGAACACGAATTGCTCCCGTTTGCCGGAGAAGCCTTTCGGAAGATAAAGGATGGCGCCCGGTTCCGGATAGATCAGTTCGATCTGCCGGTTCCGGTCCTCGCCGCATCCCGGTTTCACAGAAGGCAGAGGCACGTAGTCGATATGATAGTTCCGATAGTAATATTCTTCGGAAGGAGGCAGTACGAACCACGGACGCGCGATCATCCGGCTGACCGGCTCGCATGAACTGTTCACCCGGAAACGGCCGTCCGCCGAAAGATGGACAAGACGATGGTAGGGGCAGACCTCCGTTTTGTCGGCCGAGCGAGGCATATAGAGCGTGTCCACCCGGTCGCAGATCGCAGAAGCCTTGTGCCCGCTGAGACGGCAGACCGCCATCGGGAGGAGTTCGTCGTAAGGCATGTCGAACCAGCCGCTTCCCGGGAGAAGCGAGAACAGGTCGAACAGGACGGGAGCGGCATTGCCCACGCCTGTCAGTCCCGGCCGGCCTTCTCCCGAAGCGTTGCCCACCCATACGCCGACCGTATAGCGCGGGGTTGTCCCGATCGCCCAGGCATCCCGCCCGCCATAGCTCGTTCCCGTTTTCCAGGCCACCTGCTTCATGGAGCCGAACTGTTGCCAGTCCGCCTCCTCTTCGGGGCGGTTCAGTGCCGACATCGCTTCGAAGGCGAACCAGATGGAGGCGGCGGAGAGGAGCGGCTTGTCCGTAAGCCTTTTGTCGGCGACAGAGCGGACCGGATCGGCCGGAGGGGCCGGGAAAGGGGTGAGCGGATGAATATCCGCCGGGTCATATCGTCCGTTGTAAATCCGGTAATGTGCGAGCGTACGCGCCAGGGAAGCATACATGCCGGTGAGGTCCCATAACGTCCCTTCCGCGCCTCCTAAGATCAGCGAAGCCCCGTAATGTTCTTCGGGAAAACGGAGCGTGGTCATTCCCGCCTTTTTCAGCAACGACATGAACCGCCCCGTGTTGTAGGCCGAAAGCATCCGTACCAGCGGGACGTTGAGCGAACGTTCGATCGCCCGGTGTGCCGGGACCGCCCCGTAGAACGTCTTGTTGTAGTTTTGCGGCGAGAAGCCGTTCAGGTTCAGAGGAACGTCCGGGACGAGCGTGCCGGGGAGCAACTGCCCGTCGTGTAGCATGGCGGCATAAAGAAAGGGCTTCAGGATACTGCCCGTGCTGCGTGGCGAAGTGATGATGTCGACCTGGTTCCCCGTGCGGGCATCGCCCCCGAAAGTGACGTTTCCCGCATAGGCAAGCACTTCTCCCGTTTCGGCATCGGCGATAAGGGCGGCCAGGTTGTGGATGTGGTTGGAGGCGTAGTCACGGGCGTAGCGGTTCACGATCTCTTGGGTCTGCCGTTGTAACATCCGGCTGACAGAGGTCGTGATACGCGTTCCCGGAGTGTCGGCTGCCAACCGTTCGAGCAGGTGGGGGGCTTCGTCGGGCAGGGGTACGGGCGCTTCGGGAAGCGGTTCGAGGAGCGACAGTCCGTATTCGGTTTCATCCAGTATCCCTTTTTCCTTTAATACAGTCAGGAGTTTGTCGCGTTTGGCTTTCAGCCGTGCCCGGTTACGTCCGGGATGGATCAGCGCGGGCGAGTTGGGCAGGACGGCAAGAGTGGCGCTCTCGGCCCACGAGAGGTCGGCGGCGTTTCGCCCGAAATAGCGCCAGGCTGCCGTTTCGATGCCTATGACATTTCCTCCGAACGGGGCGTGCGAGGCATAGAGTTTCAGGATTTCATCCTTGTCGAAGGTTGTTTCCAAGAAGAGGGCATAGCCGGTTTCGACTATTTTTTCATACAGGGTACGGCTGCGGTTTCCCCGTGCGATGCGTGCCAGTTGCATGGTGATCGTGCTTCCCCCGCTGACGACTTCGCCCCGGCTGAGGTTGATCCGCATGGCCCGGACGATGGCGGCCGGGTCTACTCCGGGATGGCGGTAGAAGCGTTTGTCTTCGTAGGTCAGCAGGCAAGTCACGAACTTGTCGGGAAGGGTGTCCGCCGGAGGGAAACGCCATTGCCCGTCCGGTGCGATCCGTGCTCCTAACAACTGCCCGTCGGAAGAATAGAGCAGGGAGGAACAGGCTTCGGGAAAGAGTGTCCGGGGGCCGGTAAGATACAGGACTATTCCTGTCAGCAGCTTTATGAAAAATAGAAATAACATTGCCTTTTCCTCGATTTCGTTGAAAAATGAATTGAACGTACGAAGATAGCGGATTCCGGTAGAATCGGGTTGTTCTTTTAGGTAAAAATCGAAACCGGTGTCTGGAACGAATTCTTTTCATCGGGACTTTTTGTCTTTTGGACCTTATTGTATAGATTGAAAAATATACATTCGTCCGAATCGAAACTACTATCCCGTCTATTTTGATTTTCTACCCCATATAATTCGAATTTCCCGCAATGGTAATATTTTTTAAGAAACATGCTTTTTGTGCAAATCGTTGCTGCATTGCCGATTAGATGCGAATGGCGTTTTTGGGGGACTTATTGTTTATTTTGTAATTTTAATGTTGCTTTTTGATACCTCCTGATTGACGGCATAGCAATCGCATGAAGTGTCCAATAAATGGACAGCGGTGTCTAATTTTTTGACACTATTATCGGCTTTGTCTGTTTTTATATTGTTGATTTATTGATGTTTAATAGGAGTGGCACGTTTTTTGTTTTATTTGAAGGTGAAATATAAAATATAGTATGAAGACTTTGTTACATAACTTTGCCGGTGCGTTGCGGCGCTTCAGGTTGCCGACAGCCTTGAATCTGATAGGGATGTCCGTCGCTTTTGCCGTGTTTCTTATTTTGATGATGCAGGTGACGTATGAATGGGGATTCGACCGTTTCCATCAACATGCCGATCGCTTGTACAGGCTGGAGATCACACATGGGGAGTCCGGGGCGCAAGCCTGTCTGAGCCGTCCGCTGATCGAGGCGTTCACCGCTTCGTCGCCGCATATAGAGAAAGGGGCGTTCCTGAACGGGTTTGTCGATAAAGAGAATGTGACGGTCGAACATAACGGTGAGCGCAGGCCCTTCTTGGAAAACCTTTACCCCGTTTCCGCCGATTACGCCGACGTTTTCGAGTTTACCATGATAGAAGGCGAACGCCGTGCCTTGGACATCGCGGGCCAGGTATTGATACCGCAAAGCATGGCCCGGAAATTCTTCGGTTCATCGTCCGCATCGGGCAAGGAGATCATCGGTGAAGGCTGGACTGCCACCGTCGGCGGCGTCTATAAGGATTTTCCGGATAATTCGATCGTCAGGAATGCCATCTACCGGAAAATTCCCGACAGTTACGGCAAAGGAGGCTGGATGCAGAATAATTTCGAATGCTATATCCGCCTGGATAATCCGGCTTCCAGCAATGGATTGATCGACAATTTCAAGCGTAACTTCCATCATGAGCAGTTGACTTGGGAGACGATGGACTTGCGGTTGACCGCTCTTCCCGATGTCTATTTCGAGACGGATTGCAGCTTCGACACCCAGAAACAGAAAGGCAGCTATGCGTTGATGCGTTTGTTGTCGGGCATAGCCTTGTTGATCGTCGTGATCGCCGCTATCAATTTTGCCAACTTCAGCAATGCGCAGGTCCCGATGCGGGTTAGGAGCATCAACACGCAGAAGGTGTTGGGAGGCTCTGTCGGGGCGATCCGCTTCTCGTTGGTTTTGGAGGCTGTCGCAATTTGCCTGTCGGCTTATCTGTTGGCTTTGTTTTATGTGTATAATCTTTCTCTGACTTCGTTTGCAGATATTGTGGTCGGCGGGCTATCCTTGGAAGGCAGGCTTCCGTTGGTCATCGGGGCAGGGGTGTTTGTCATCCTGATCGGGGTGGGGGCGAGTTACTGGCCTGCACGATATATCACTTCGTTTCCGCCGGCCTTGGTGCTGAAAGGCAATTACGGTTTGTCCCCGAAAGGGAAGATGCTGCGTAATTGTCTGGTGTGTTTGCAATTTATTGTTTCCTTTATCCTGATCATCGGGGCTTTGTTTGTAAACCTGCAAAACAGGCAAATGCTTCGTATGCCGCTCGGATTTGATAAGGAGCAGGTGGTCGTGGCCGATAACCTGACAAACAAATTGCAGGGGCAACCGGAACTGATCCGGCAAAAATTGGGACGAATACCGGATATCGAGTCTGTCTCTATGGTTTCGCACCTGATCGGGGCGACAGATAATTACGCCCGTTTGGGACGTTCGCATAAAGGCGAAATGATTAATTATCTGACGATTCAAGCCGATCCTTCGATCTTGGAGGTGCTGGGTGTCAAACCGACTGCCGGACGGAATTTCCAACCTGAAGATGCGTTGGGGGATGGAGTTTATATTTTTAACGAGATGGCGCGTAAGCAGTATGAGATGGAACCGGGGGATGTCTTGTCTTTTGACATGAGCGGTGATTGGGGTGAATTTCATACACGGGAACAGGTGGCCGGTTTTATGCCGGACTTGAAGTACAATTCCTTCAAAAGCATCACGGAGCCGTTTGCCTTCTATGTCGGCAAGAATCAAATGGTCGGTTCGCTTTCTCAGTTGATGGTCCGTACTCGTGCCGGCGCCGACTACGCGAACCTGAAAACCGTTCTTGTAGCGTCCCTTCACGAGATAGACCCGAATTACCTGCCAAGCCTAAGCCTTTTCGACGAGATGCAAGACTATCTCTACGAAAAGGAACTCCGTGCCGGCCGGCAGATCACCTTTTTCAGCCTGGTGACGGTTTTGATCTCCTTGATCGGCGTGTTCGGAGTCGTGATGCTCGAAAGCGAATATAGACGGAAAGAAGTAGGTGTCCGGAAGGTTTTCGGTGCAACGGTCGGCGAATTGTTGCGTCTTTTTAATAAAGCGTATTTGCAAATCACGACGGCTTGTTTCGTTGTGGCTGTTCCGATCGCCTATTATGCAATAGTCCGTTGGCAGGAAAGTTTTATATATAAGGTGAGTCTTTCGTGGTGGATTTTTTTGCTGGCGTTTGTGTCGGTAACGGCCATAACGCTGTTGACTGTTTCGGTTCAGAGTTGGCGTGTAGCGAATGCGAATCCGGTCGACAGTCTTAAAAGTGAATAAAATAAATAATAGGTATGAAAACGATTTTGCGAAATTTCTTTAGTGTGCTCCGTCGGTTCAAGACGGCTTCTGTTTTGAATGTGTTGGGGTTAAGCATTGCTTTTGTGGCCTTTATGCTCATTATGATGCAGGTGAACTATGATTATACGTTCGATCGCAGCCAGCGGGATGCGGACGCTATCTTCCGGGTGGATATCGTGCACGGAAGCAAAGGGTCGCAAGCCATTATCTGTCGTCCGTTCGCACGGACGTTTACCGAATCGTCTCCCCATATAAAAGGGGGATGCCTTTTGAGTTCCTGGACCGATAGCCGCTTTTTCCATATAGAGGATGGCGGACGGCGGACGAGTTATAAGGAAGATGCGTGGAACGTGACTCCCGAAGTCTTGAAAGTGTTCGGCTTCGATATGCTCGAAGGAAACGAACGGTCTTTGGATGAACCCAACAGCGTGATCCTTCCGGAAAGCATGGCGAGAAAGATTTTCGGAGAGGAATCGGCGATCGGCAAGCAGCTGATCTCAACCAATCCTATGGAAGATGCGAGAATCGTAAAAGGGGTATATAGGGATTTTCCCCGTAATTCTGCTTTGAAGAACGTAATGTACACATCGATGAGTCCGAAGGAAAACTATGATAACTGGGGAAACTGGAATTATTTTTTCTTTGTCCGTCTCGACGATCCGGCCAATAAGGAGAATGTCTTGGACAATTTTAAAAATAATTTCAATGCGAAAGAAGTCTTTGGCGAAGATTTCGAATGGGGAGATGAAGAGAGTTTCGACCTTCGCCTGACCTCTTTGCCGGATGTCCATTTCCTGAATAACGTGGATTTCGATTCGATGCCGAAAGCGAGCCGCCAGACGTTGCTTGTGCTTTTCTCCATCGCTTTTGTCATCCTTATTATCGCCGGTATCAATTTTACCAATTTCAGCACGGCGTTGACCCCTATGCGTATCAAGAGTATCAATACGCAGAAGGTGTTGGGCAGTTCCGAGCGTACGTTGCGTGGAGGCTTGTTGGCTGAGGCGGTTGGCGTCAGCCTATTTGCGTATCTGCTTTCGCTTCTTTTCTTGTACATAGCACCGAAAACTTCGGTGGCCTCGCTGGTGGATGCCGATATGTCGTTCGGGGCGCAGCCGATGATCATAGCCGGCACGGCCGTGATCGCGGCGATCGTGGGCGTACTGGCCGGCCTTTATCCTTCCTTCTATGTCACCTCTTTCCCGCCTGCCTTGGTGTTGAAAGGGAGTTTCGGCCTCTCGCTTGCCGGACGCCGGATGAGGAGCGTGCTGGTGGGAATCCAGTTTGTGGCTTCTTTTATCCTGATTATCGGTTCCTTGTTTATGTATCTGCAAAACCGGTATATGCAAAATGCGCCGTTGGGCTACGACAAGGAGGAGATGATTATCGTGCATTTGAACGATAAGATCAATAAGAACCGGGATGCTTTCACGAACCAGTTGAAATCGTTCTCCGGCGTGGAGGACGTGACTTACTCCCAGTTCCTGCTTTCGAGCCAGGACCAGTATATGGGATGGGGACGTAACTATAACGGAAATGATATCAACTTCCAGTGCCTTCCTGTTTCTTCTTCTTTCTTGAAAGTGATGGGGATAGAGGTCAAGGAAGGCCGTGATTTCCGTCCGGAAGACGATCTGAAGGAGACCGGCTGCTATATATTCAACGAGAAGGCGAAGGCTCAGTACGACTTGAAGTTGAATGACAAGATCGACGGTTCCGAGATTATCGGTTTTATCCCGGATATCAAGTTCGCCTCTTTCCGCCAGGAGGTCGCTCCGATGGCTTTCTATCTTTGGGGTAAATACCAGTGGGGGCAGGAAGGCAACTATTATAATGCCGCATACGTGAAGTTTAAGGCG
Source organism: Parabacteroides sp. (assembly GCF_977054455.1). Taxonomy (NCBI): domain Bacteria; kingdom Pseudomonadati; phylum Bacteroidota; class Bacteroidia; order Bacteroidales; family Tannerellaceae; genus Parabacteroides; species Parabacteroides sp. The sequence continues at coordinate 220,906 of NZ_CDRTCT010000001.1, forward strand.
GGCAGCGATCTTCGTGCCGGGATGGAGCATGTACGCGAGTCGCTGAAAAAGTTCGATTCGGAGTATCCTTTTGTGGTCCGTTTCTATGACGAAATTTTGCAGCGTACCTACGAAAAGGAATTGAAGATCGGTTCTTTGATTACTTTGTTCAGCCTTGTCGCTATCTTTATCTCGATTGTGGGCGTGTTCGGCCTTGTCGTCTTCGAGAGCGAATACAAGCGGAAGGAGATCGCCGTGCGCAAGGTGTTGGGATCGACGACGGGAGAGATCTTGTATATGTTCAACGTGAGCTACTTCTGGATTTTGCTGATATGTTTTGTCCTCGGCGCTCCGGTCGCCTGGTACGGCGTACACCGTTGGTTGGAGAACTTCGCCTACCGTACGCCGATGTATTGGTGGGTGTTGCCGCTGGCTTTCCTCATCGTAGGTGTGATCACGGCTATAACGGTGACATACCAGAACTGGCATGTCGCTAACGAGAATCCGGTAAAGAACATAAAATCAGAGTAATTAAAGAATTAAGAGGCAAGAATTAAAACATAAAATCATAAATCAAAAAAGTCATGATAAAGATCGAAGGTTTAAGTAAGTTTTTCCGTACGGAAGAGGTGGAGACGATTGCATTGAATAATGTTTCCCTGGAAGTGAAAGATGGCGAATTTGTGGCTATCATGGGGCCTTCCGGATGTGGCAAGTCTACATTGCTGAATATCTTGGGGTTGTTGGATAACCCGACGTCGGGCGATTATTACCTGGCAGACAAGGAAGTCGGGCATCTCAAGGAGAAAGAACGCACGCAGGTTCGCAAAGGCAACATCGGTTTCGTGTTCCAGAGTTTCAACCTGATCGACGAACTGAACGTGTTCGAGAACGTGGAACTCCCGCTTACCTACCTGAAAGTAAAGGCCGGCGAGCGTAAGCAGATGGTGAACGATATCCTGAAACGTATGAACATCAGCCACCGTGCCAGCCACTTCCCGCAACAGCTTTCCGGAGGGCAGCAGCAGCGTGTGGCTATCGCCCGCGCCGTCGTTTCGAATCCGAAGATCATCCTCGCCGATGAACCGACCGGTAACCTGGACTCCAAGAACGGTGCTGAAGTGATGCAACTGCTCACCGAACTGAATCGGGAAGGCACCACGATCGTCATGGTGACCCACTCCAAGCACGATGCCAGTTTCGCCCACCGGATCATCAACCTGTTCGACGGTAGCATCGTCTCGTCGGTGAACGAGTTTATCTGAATAGCGGTTCCTGTAAAATAGGGTTGCCATTGAGGACCATCTAATAAAACTAATGGAGATGAAAACGATTCTAAGAAATTTCCTAAGCGCGTTGAGAAGGTTTAGGCTGGCTACGACCTTAAACGTAGTCGGATTGTCGGTCTCTTTTGCGGCTTTTATCATAATCATGATGCAGGTTCGCTACGAGCGTACGTTCGACAGTTGCCATCCGAACATTTCGCGTATTTACCGCGTCGAGGTGGATGTGAAGGACTATAAAGGACTGATCATCCATAGCCGCCCGTTTATTGATGCGGTGATCGCTTCGTCGCCTCTGATCGAGCGTGCGACTTTGTATTGTCCTTATACCGGCGACTACTATTTTACGATTATGCAGGGGCAGGACAAAGTGGGTTTTAAAGAGTCTTTCATTACCTGTTATCCTGAAATCACGGACATGTTCCGTTTCGAGATGCTGGAAGGGAGAGCCGATTGCCTCAAAGATGGCGAGAATGTGCTGATCCCGGAAAGCATGGCACGCAAGTTTTTCGGCCATGATCCAGCGGTCGGGAAGCGGCTGAATATGGAGGAAAGCATGTGGGGTAAGAAGGCTGATGGTTTCCTGGTCGTAGGAGGCGTGTATAAAGATTTTCCCGGCAATACGCAACTGAATAACATCATTTATACGGCTCTGAACGATGACAAGACGAAGGATAGCTGGATCAGCCGGAATTACTATTGCTATGTCATGCTGGCTCCGGACGCTTCTCCTGCGACAGTGGCCGAAAATTTCAGCCGCACGTTCGATTTCAGCAAGAGCCATGAGGGGGACGAAGATGTGCAAATATCGCTCCGTCCGTTCGGAGATATCTATTACCTCAACGAGTCTCAGGATGGCAACCTGGTCAAGAGCGGCAATCCGGAGACAACCCGGCTGCTGGTGGTGATCGCCTTTCTGATCATTGTCGTGGCAGCTATCAATTTTACCAACTTCAGCACTGCGTTGACACCTTTGCGGATCAAGAGCATCAATACGCAGAAAGTGTTGGGAAGCCCGGATGCGGTTTTACGCCTGTCGCTCCTGGTGGAGGCGATGGGGATCGCTTTTCTTTCATTCCTGTTGTCCCTGTTCCTGATTTATCTGCTGAACCGTCCCGAAATACTCGCTTTTGTGAAGGCGGATCTGACGTTGGCCAATAATGTGGAGTTGCTGGTGTCGGTCGGCGCGTTGTCATTGGCAGTGGGATTGATGGCAGGTTTATATCCGGCATATTATATCACTTCGTTCCCGCCTGCATTGGTTTTGAAAGGATCGTTCGGGCTGTCGCCTGCCGGACGCAAACTGCGTACGGTGTTGATGGGGTTCCAGTTTGTGGTGTCGATCGTCTTGATTATCGGAGCTTTCTTTATCTACCTGCAAAACCGGTATATGCAGCATTTCCCGCTTGGGTTTGACAAAGACCGTATTGCCGTCGTGGAGTTGAACAGGAAGATGGAGGGTGAGAGCAAGAGTCTGTATGTCAATAAGCTGAAAGAATATCCGGGGATAGAGGACGTCGCCTTTTCCCAGCAGAAGTTAGGTGCTCAGGATCGTTATATGACGTGGGGAGGCAGCTATAAGGATCAAGGCGTACAGCTCGACGCTCTGCCTGTGTCGTGGAATTTTATAGATGTGATGGGGATGCAACGCACGGGCGGACGGCAATTGACGGAAAGCGATGAAAAGGGGGAGAAAATGACGTTTATCGTTTTCGACTCCATGCGTAAACGGTACGATATGAAAGATGGAGATTCCTTTATCATTCCCTGGCTGGGTGAGGACTATCCCATCGAGATCGCCGGTTCGGTGAAGGATACGCATTTCTCTTCGCTTCGGGGTAACCTGGAAGGCGGCGTGCTGATCATCAATTATTGGGGGTCGCTGCCGGTCTCTTATATACGCATCAAAGCCGGGGCCGACCTGGCGGAAACGGTCAGCCATATCCGTAAAACAGTGGCGGAGATCGATCCGGCTTATCCGGTGGATGTGCAGTTTTACGATACCATACTCGACAGCCTTTACCGGCAGGAAGAGAACCTGAGCATGATGGTATTCCTGTTCAGCCTGCTGGCGATCATCATTTCGCTGGTAGGTGTGTTCGGCCTGGTTGTGTTCGAGTCGCAATATCGGAAGAAAGAGATCGGTATCCGTAAGGTGCACGGTTCGACTGTCGGCGGCATATTGGAGATGTTGAGCAAACGGTATGTCGCCATAGTCTTGATCTGTTTCGTTCTGGCAGCTCCGCTTGCCTGGTACGGCGTGACAAAGTGGTTGGAAGGTTTTGCCTATAAGACGCCCCTCTATCTGTGGGTGTTTGTAGCCGCTCTGTTTGTCGTGATGGTCATAACACTGGCAACCGTCATTTTCCAAAGCTGGAAAGCAGCTACAGCTAATCCGGTCGAAAGCATTAAGAACGATAACTGAATATATCCTTGTATGTGAAATTGTTCCTATAGATGCCTGTCGCTTCCCGAAAAGGTAGGCATCGGTTGCCGGATAGATGCCTACCCGTGTCTGAATTTGGTTCAAGCCTGCCAAGAAGTGAACCATTTATGCAATGGAATATTTTGGAGAGGTTGCCATCGTTTTTTAGGTGAAAATGAAATAACTTTCAGAATAAAATCATACCTTTGGAGCAATCTAAATTTAATAGACCATGATCAATAGAAGAAACTTTTTGAAAAATGCGTCCCTGTTTACGTTGGGTGGCCTGATGGCCGGCAAGGCAGGGAATGTCGTTGCAGCACAGCCTGCAACATCTGCCGTTCTCGAAGCGACGGCTGCTAAGAATATCGGTTTGCAAATCTATTCTTTAGGCGGAGAGCTATACAAAGATGTTCCGGGAGGAATGAAGAAACTGAAACAGATGGGGTATCAGACGTTGGAACTTGCCGGTTATAACAATGGGAAGATTCATGACGTAGACATGATGGAGTTCAAGAAGATGGCGGATGATGCCGGACTTCAGATCCTGAGTTCGCATGTGAATCCCCCCGTTCGCGAATATACGAAGGACAATCTGGACAAAATTAAGGAATACTGGAAAAAGACGGCTGACGACCATGCCAAGATAGGGGTGAAATACCTGGTTCAGCCCGGTCAGCCCATTACCCGTAATGTGGAAGAAACAAAATATGTCTGTGAAGTCTTCAACGAAGCCGGAAAGATCGTGAAAGCGGCCGGTATCCCGTTCGGTTACCATAACCACGACATGGAATTTGCAAAGGTGGTTCCCGGCGGCAAGGAAATGAAGTTCGGACGTAACAACAAGGGAGAAAAGGTCTATGACATTTTCCTGGCGAATACCGACCCGTCATTGGTTTTCTTTGAGATGGACGTTTATTGGGCCGTTATGGGTCAACAGGATCCGGTCGAGTATATCCAGAAATATGCAGACCGTATCAAAGTGCTTCATATCAAAGACCGTTATGTCTTGGGTGATTCCGGCATGATGAACTTCGAGCAGATATTCAAGCACTTCTATGCAAACGGCCATAAAGACTATTTCGTTGAAATGGAAGGAACCGATAGCGGCAAGCAGTTTGAAGGCGTGAAAAAAAGTGCCGGTTATCTGCTGAAATCTTCGTTTGTAAAGTAAGTAGGGCATGATTTAAGATTTATGATTTATGTGTCGATAAAATAAATCATAAATCTTAAATCCCATAAATCCTTATAGCGCCTCTCTGATCTTCTCAACCATATCCCGGTATTCCGCATCCGTCAAGTAAACTTTTTGCGGGTTCATGGCAAATGTTCCGCCAAAGTCAGGCCCTCCTTCATATTTCGGAGCCAAGTGGAAATGGAGGTGCGACAGTTTGTCCGAATAAGCACCGTAGTTAATCTTTTGCGGATTGAACACTTTCTGCATCGCGCGGGTCACCCGTACGACATCGGCCATAAATGCATTCCGTTCTTCGTCGCTGAGCATGTTCAAGTCATGTACATGGTCTTTGTAGGCAACCAGGCAACGACCGTGATACGTTTGTTCTTTAAATAGGAACAGTCTGGACACCGAGAGGGGGGCAACTTCGATCATCAGATCGTGCAAAGTCTGATTGTTCTGGCAATACAGACAATCTTTTGGATCACTTAAATTCATATTTTATTAGATTTCATTAATGATGTGGCTAAATTAGTAATTATTTTTCATATCTTCGCCTCCCTAATCAATCGCTGTGTATATAGCAAATGGAAATATTCATTATTATTGGTCTTATCTTATTGAACGGCCTTCTTTCTATGTCGGAAATTGCTTTGGTGTCGGCACGTAAGGCACGCCTCGAAGTAGAAGCAAAACGTGGTAACAAATCTGCCAAAACAGCTTTGAAACTGGCAAACGAACCGGACCGGTTTCTCTCCACTATTCAGATCGGGATTACGCTTATCGGTATTTTGACCGGTTTATATTCGGGCGAGGCTTTTGCTGCTGATTTGGCTGAACATGTGCGCCATATCCCTTTTCTGGAACCTTACGCATTGGGTGTTTCCAAAACCACGATTGTTGTGATCGTCACTTATCTGACACTGATTATGGGCGAGTTGGTCCCCAAACGTATCGGCATGGGCTATGCGGAGCGGGTGTCGATGCTGGTTGCCAAGCCTATGAATTTCCTCTCGTTGATCGCCTCGCCTTTCGTGTGGTTGTTATCCAAGAGCACGGCATTGACCGTCAAACTGATCGGAACCGATGCGACTGAAGAAAGCCGGGTGACGGAGGAAGAAATCAAGGCGATTGTCAAAGAAGGCTTTGATGTCGGTGAAGTGCAGGAAGTCGAACAGGACATCGTGGAACGCGTGTTCAATCTGGGCGACCGTAATGTCGGCTCTATCATGACACACCGTAGCGAACTTGTATGGTTGGACCTGACGGACAGCATCGAGCAGATACGCGAGAAAGTACAGGAAAATCTCTTCAATATCTATCCGGTTGCCGCCGGAAAGTTTGACGATATCAAAGGCGTCGTTTATCTGAAAGACCTGTTCGGCCGTATCGACGAGCCGGATTTCTCTTTGTCCCAGGTGATTCGCCCGGCGGAGTTTATGCCGGAAAACCAGAGTGTGTATAATGCGTTGGAACAGTTCAAGCAGGCTCGTGTGAAATATGGCATCGTCACGGACGAGTTCGGAGGTATCCAGGGGATCGTTACCCTGAAAGATATCATGGAAGGCCTGATCGGGCAGGTTCCCGATGTAGGGGAAGAGGCCGAGATCGTCGAGCGGCCCGACGGAACCTGGCTGGTGGACGGGCAGTACAGTTTCTATGACTTCCTTGAATATTTTGACATGGAAGATTTGTATGCCGAGCACGACTATAATACGCTCAGCGGCCTGATCCTGGAGATTCTGGAACGGGTACCGAAGACCGGCGAGAAATTGAGCTGGCTGAACTTCGAATTCGAGATCGTCGATATGGACGGCGCCCGTATAGATAAGGTTTTGGTATCCAGGATACCGCAAAAAGAATAAACCGGCATCAGATCTCTGCTAACTTGTGCAGCACTTCCATCTTGCCGAAGAGGATGAGCTGATCCCCCTCTTCGATTCTCAGGTCTCCGGTGATTTTGTTGATGACGGAGTACTGGGTTTGCTTCAACCCGATCAGGTTGCGTTCTGTCCTGGGGCGTTCGATACCGACAAGGCGTACTCCGAAATTCTCTTCCAGGTCTATGGTCTGTAAGGTCTGTCCGACAAAGGTGGCCGGCGCCTTTATCTTGTAGAGATGGTGTGTGTCCGTCACCCTGTACCATTGTTTGAAGAGTTCTCCGAGTAAGGATTGCGATGCATACATACCGGCAAAATCATCCTCCGGAGTGATAATCTCCGCAACACCGATCGAGCGGATCACCGCTTCGTGGATGGGAGAGATCCCTCGTACGATCAGTTTGTTCACATCCAGGTTTTTTAGCAGGGCTACAGTCTGTATGGAGGTCCCGAAGTCTTTGCCGAAGGTGACGAAGATGGCATCCATCTCGTTCAGAGGCAGCGTGTTCAAGGCGTCCTTGTCCGTCGTGTCGAGGCCGATTGCTCCGGAGATGGTATGTTTGACCGCTTCGATCTTATGCGGGTTGATATCTACGCCGATCACTTCATTTCCGATACGTGTCAGGCTTTCGGCGATGGCACGTCCCAGGTTTCCTAATCCGATTACTAAATATTTCATATTGTATTCTTTATGTTACATTAATATATTTTCCTGTGGATAGGTGTAATTCTTCTTTTTATGTTCCTTGTAGAAACTGATAAAGAAGGTCAGTATGCCGATACGCCCGACCAGCATGGTGAAGATGATGACCAGTTTCCCCGAAACGCTCAGCAACGGGCTGAAATTCAAACTTAACCCTACCGTACTGAGCGCCGACACGACCTCGAAGGTCAAGGTAAAGACCGAAACGCCTTTTTCGGTAATGGACAGTACCCAGACGGCCAACCCCAGCCAGCAGAAATAGAAAACGATTGTGGCGAAAGCCCTGCGTATGGTTTCCGGTGATATTTCACGTTTGCGGATTTCCACATTCTCTTTTCCGCGGGCGGCATTGTGCGCGGTCAGCAGGGCGACACAGACGGTCGTTACCTTCAAACCGCCGCCGGTAGACATGGGAGCGGCGCCTATTATCATCAGGATCAGTGTGAGCATGAGCGTCCCGGTGGCCAGCGTCCCCATATCCGCGACGCAGAACCCGGCCGTACGCGGGGTGACGGCTCCCAGGAACGCATTGGCGAGCTGTCCCCTGAACGGCAATCCGGCAAGCGTATTGTCCATTTCCAGCAGATAGTAGAATAAGGTGCCGCCGGCAAGCAATGCCAACGTACTGATCATCACGATATACGTGTTGATATTGATAATTCGGGGGGTATGGATGTAATGCTTCTGTTGCCCGATCACGATCCTGAACGTGTTGACAAGCAAATGTTGTAACAGTTTCAGGTAGTTGAAGACGATCGGGAAGCCTAATCCGCCGAATACGATGAGCAGGGCGATCCAGACATGCAGGTTGTACTTTTGGGCGACCAGCGGGTCGTACAGGTTGCCGCTCAGGGTCGAGATCCCCGCGTTACAGAAAGCCGAAACGGCATGAAACACAGCGTAGAACATTTCTTCCCGCGTACCTCCCGGCAAAGCCCCCTTTATGTCCAGGTAAATCAGGTAGGCCCCTACGCCTTCGATAAACAATGTCACGAACAGGATGTTGAGGATCACCCGGAACAGTCCGTTCACCCGGTCTTCGTTCAGCATGTCTTTCAATACGAGCTTGCTGGTGAAAGACGAATGTCCCATGAAAGAAAGGGCGAAAAAGCTGGTGAAAGTCATGACTCCTATACCGCCGATCTGGATAAGGAACATAATGATGATATGTCCCGTATGGGTGAATGTCGTTGCCACATCGACCGTTGTCAGTCCGGTTACGCAGACAGAGGTGGTCGAGATGAACAGGGCGTCTACGAAATGGATCCCGTGTACCGTAGCGTTTGGCAACATAAGCAGTCCCGAACCGACAAGGATGACAAACACGAAACTCAGCAGGAACAGGAGGGACGGCTTGATATGGCTTTGCAACAGCGTGAATGTCTGCCGAGACAAATGGATGGCGCTCAGCAACAGCAGGAGGAAATAGACGAACAGCGGTTCCGTCAGGAAACCGAGGTAAGGTAACGACTGATGGATGGCTTCTTTGAAGAACACTTTGCCCGATAGTACGGCAAAGAGGAAAAAATAAATGCCGATGTCCAGGTATAACATCTTCTCTTGTATGATCTCTTTGAATTTCAAAATATACCGGAGCGATATCCCCGTAAAGAAAGCCAGCAGGAGATAGACCCGGCTGGCTTCCAGCATAAGGGTGACATGGGCCGAATATTTGAATCCGAACTGATAGACCAGGATGAATAGAGAGGCGAGCGAGGCGACGAGTATGATCCCTTCGGCCACCATATTCAGCAAACCCTTCATATTCGCCCAATACATTCGGAATGAGAACTGTAGATGTTTGATATCCATAATACGTCTTTTTTTAAATAACAAATGTATTAAATAAATGTTACATAATCCAAGCCTTATCGTAAAGCTATGTGTTAGCCGTCGTAAAGCTATGCTTTAGCTACCGTAACCCATAGCTTTTTCGGGCGCCATCCGTTCTGTTGCCGGATAGGATGCGGCGCCGTCTATTTAAGTGACTGGTAATGTTTGTTAAATAACGGGCTTTTTGTTCGCTTGAGTAGATATTGTTCGAATTACATTATGTCGTATGTCGTTTTAACCTTATATTTGCGGAGAATCTTTATTGTGATATTATGGAAACACAGGAAAATAAGCGTGAAATGTTTTATCCGCACGTTTCGGTCGATTGCGTATTGCTTGGGACAAATGAAGACAAACTATGTGTATTGCTCGTCGAAAGGCAAATTGCCGGCAGTGACGAAAAGCACTATAAATTGCCGGGAAGCCTGATTTATGAGAGTGAGGACCTGGATACGGCCGCTTATCGTGTCTTGAACGAAGCGACAGGCCTGAAACGTGTTGCCCTGAAACAGTTCCGCACTTTTGGATCTCCGGCCCGGACCAAGAATAAAGAAGATGTGCAATGGCTGGAAAATGCCTCCAAGATGAAAATTACACGGATCGTGACGGTCGCTTACCTGGCATTGTGCAAGGTCGGCAGAAAGATGACGATGGAAGAGAAGTCCGACACCCTGATCTGGGCGCCTGTCGATGGCCTGCCGCATCTTCCTTTTGACCATAAGGAGATTGTTGAAGCGGCCGTGGAGGAAATAGGAAGATGGGTGGATTTTGAACCGGATATCGTTTTCGATTATCTTCCGTCGAAATTCACGGCCTCTCAATTGCGCCGTATCTTCGAGATCATTTATAATAAGACGATAGATGTACGCAATTTCCATAAAAAGATGGCGGCGATGGAATACGTCGTGCAGACGGATGAAGTGGAAACGGGCGTGAACCACCGGGCAGCCCGCTATTACCGGTTCGACAGGGTGAAGTATAACAAGTTGTATTCGAAGTTCAATAAGATATAAAGATATAGTATGTGTTTATTAGGTTGTGATATCGGAAGCTCTTCGGTGAAGGCTTCGATTGTCGATAAGGATACGGGGCTGACGCTTGCCTCCGATTTTTATCCGAAAGAAGAGGCGGCGATTAAAGCCGTACGTCCCGGATGGGCAGAGCAGAATCCGGATGACTGGTGGATGTATCTGAAAGAAGCGATAAAAGGCGCGATTGCGAAGGCAGGCATCAAGGGGACGGAGATAGAGGCGATCGGCATCTCGTATCAGATGCACGGGCTTGTGCTGGTGGACAAGAAGATGCAGGTGTTGCGTCCGTCCATTATCTGGTGCGACAGCCGTGCGGTGATCTATGGCGAATACGCTTTCAAGGCGATCGGCGAAAGGCAATGCCTGGCGCATCTGCTGAACTCCCCCGGAAACTTTACGGCTTCCAAACTGGCATGGGTGAAGGAGTCCGAACCGCAGATATTCGGGCAGGTACATAAATTCATGTTGCCGGGCGACTTTATCGCCATGCGCATGACGGGCGATATCGTCACGACTGTTTCGGGGCTTTCGGAAGGAATCTTCTGGGATTTCCGGAATAATAGCGTTTCCGAAGACCTGATGGACTATTTCGGGTTCAGCAAGGAGCTGATTCCGGATATCCGTCCGACCTTCGGCGTGCAAGGGGAATTGCTCGGATCGGTCGCTTCGGAGTTGGGTTTGAAGAAGGGCACGCCGGTTACCTACCGGGCTGGTGATCAGCCGAACAATGCGTTGTCGCTGAATGTCCTGAATCCGGGTGAGATAGCTGCTACGGGCGGTACGTCGGGGGTTGTGTATGGTGTGAACGGCAAGGTGAACTACGACACGCTGTCCCGTGTGAATACGTTTGCGCATGTGAACCATTCGGCAGAACAGACGCGTTTAGGGGTCCTTCTGTGCATCAACGGGGTCGGAATCCTCAATTCGTGGGTGAAGCGGAATGTGGCTCCGGAAGGTATCAACTACCCTGCCTTGAACGAACTGGCGGCAACCGTACCTATCGGCTCGGAAGGCTTGTCGATCCTGCCTTTCGGAAACGGCGCGGAGCGTATGTTGCAGAACAAACAGGTGGACTGCTCCATTTACGGGCTGAATTTCAACATCCACAACAAAGCCCATATCGCTCGTGCCGCACAGGAAGGGATCGTCTTCTCTTTCAAGTATGGCATGGATATCATGAATGAGATGGGAATCGATATCGAGGTGATCCGTGCCGGTAATGCCAACCTGTTCCTAAGCCCGATTTTCCGGGATGCGCTGGCAGGCGTGACGGGGACGGTGATCGAGCTTTACGACACGAACGGGGCTGTCGGGGCCGCCAAAGGCGCCGGGATCGGTGCCGGTATCTATACGTCTGCCGAAGAGGCGTTTGCTTCCTTGAAAAAGATCGATGTGATAGAGCCGGACGGGCTGAAAGCGGACAAGTACTGCGGGGCCTTCGAGGTCTGGAAAGAACGGCTGGAGAAAGCATTGGCGTAATGAACGAAAGAATTGTATAATCAATTAAATACTTAATTATCATGAATTACTTTAAAGGTGAAAAAGAATTTTTTCCGGGAATAGGAAAAATAGAGTTTGAAGGACGCGAGTCGAAGAATCCGATGGCTTTTCATTACTATGATGAAAACAAGGTCGTAATGGGCAAGACGCTGAAAGACCACCTGCGTTTCGCTATGGCCTATTGGCATACATTGTGCGCGGAAGGTGCCGACCAGTTCGGGGGCGGAACGAAAACATTTCCTTGGAATGCTGCTGCGGACCGTATTTCCCGTGCCAAGTATAAGATGGATGCCGCTTTCGAGTTTATGACGAAATGTAACATCCCTTACTATTGTTTCCACGATGTGGATGTTGTGGATGAAGCGCCGACGTTGGCCGAATTCGAGAAGGACCTGCATACGATGGTCGAGTATGCCAAACAACACCAGGAAGCGACCGGGAAGAAGTTGTTGTGGTCTACCGCCAATGTGTTCGGGCATAAACGTTATATGAACGGGGCTGCCACCAATCCTTATTTCCCTGCTGTCGCTTGTGCCGGCACGCAGATCAAGAACGCGATCGATGCTTGTATAGCCTTAGGTGGCGAAAACTATGTGTTCTGGGGCGGACGTGAAGGGTATATGAGCTTGCTGAACACCAACATGAAGCGCGAAAAGGAACATCTTGCCATGATGTTGACGATGGCACGCGACTATGCCCGCAAGAACGGGTTCAAAGGTACTTTCCTGGTAGAGCCTAAACCGATGGAACCGACCAAACATCAATATGACGTGGATACGGAAACGGTTATCGGTTTCTTGCGTCATTATGGTCTCGACAAGGATTTTGCCATCAATATCGAAGTGAACCATGCCACATTGGCCGGACATACTTTCGAACATGAACTTCAGGCTGCCGCCGATGCCGGTATGTTGTGTAGCATCGATGCCAACCGCGGCGATTATCAGAATGGTTGGGATACGGACCAGTTCCCGGTTGACATCTACGAACTGACACAGGCTTGGCTGGTTATCCTCGAAGCGGGCGGCCTGACTACCGGAGGGACAAACTTCGATGCCAAGACACGCCGTAACTCGACCGATCTGGATGATATCTTCCTGGCCCATATCAGCGGTATGGATTCTTTTGCCCGTGCTTTGATGGCCGCCGCCGATATCCTGGAACATTCCGATTACAAGAAAATGCGTGCCGAACGTTACGCCAGCTTCGACCAGGGTGAAGGCAAGAAGTTCGAAGAAGGAAAACTCCTTCTCGAAGACTTGCGCACGATCGCCCTTGCCGGTGGCGAACCGAAGCAGATCAGCGGAAAACAGGAGTTGTATGAGATGATTATAAATCAGTATATTTAAAATGTAATAAAGGATATGTGCCAGAAAAGAACCTGGTGTTGATGGCACATATCCTTTGTGTTTTTTATTATGAAAAACAACAACAATTATATTTTTGGCATTACCCTTGTTGCGACATTGGGGGGATTATTATTCGGATATGATACGGCAGTGATATCCGGGACGGTCGAATCGCTGCGTAAATTCTTTATCGAACCTGTCGGATTACCATTGGATCAGGCAAATGCGCTTGAAGGGTTCGTTGTGAGCAGTGCCCTGATCGGTTGTATCTTAGGCGCTTCTTTTGCCGGCTGGATCAGCCAGCGGTATGGACGGAAACCTACACTTGTGCTGGCTGCCATCCTGTTCTTGTTGTCGGCAATCGGTTCGGCATGGCCGGAGCTGTTTGTCGGGCTGCCCGGTAGCGGTGACCATACGTACATGTACCTTTTTGTGTGTTACCGGATTGTCGGAGGGGTAGGAGTCGGTTTGGCTTCTATGGTTTCCCCGATGTATATTGCCGAGATGGCGCCGGCGGAGAAACGGGGAAACTTGGTGTCGTGGAACCAGTTTGCGATCATTTTCGGTATGCTTGTCGTCTATTTTGTGAATTACAGTATCGCGTTGCAGGGAGATGCCGCCTGGTTGCATGCGATCGGCTGGCGTTGGATGTTCGCGTCCGAGATCATCCCGGCTTTGCTCTTCCTGGTCCTTCTGATGTTTGTGCCGGAAACGCCCCGTTATTTGGTGATGCGTGGCAAAACGGATAAGGCCCTGTCGGTATTGGACCGTTTGATGGGAAAAGAAAAAGCGGCTCCTGAACTGGCGGAAATAAAAGAGAGTTTCAGGAAGCAGGAACCCTCCATGCGTCCCTATTTCCTGTTTATGGGGATGTGGCTGGTGCTGTTTCTGCTTTTGTACGGGGCGTTGGAACTGGCCGGCAATACGAGTGCTTTGGAGATCGCTTTGATCGGCAGTTTTTTTGTGTCGTTGGTCTTCCCGGTGCGTTCGTTCGGCATACTGATCATATTTGTCGGGGTCATGTTGTCCGGTTTCCAGCAGTTTGTCGGGATCAACGTCGTGTTGTATTATGCGCCGGAGATCTTTAAGACAATGGGGGCCGCTACCGATGCCGCCTTGTTGCAACAGATCGTGGTGGGAGCCGTGAACCTTTCCTTTACCGTGCTGGCTATCTTCACGGTCGACCGGTTCGGACGTCGCCCGCTGATGATTATCGGGGCATTGGTCATGGCTGTCTCGATGATGATCCTGGGGACGACTTTCTATACACATTCCGTCGGTATCGGCTCGCTGGTTTGCATGCTGGTGTACACGGCTGGTTTCGCGATGTCGTGGGGGCCGGTCTGCTGGGTATTGCTGGCGGAGATTTTCCCGAATACGATCCGCTCGACGGTGATGAGTATTGCCGTTGCGGGGCAATGGATAGCCAATTTTCTTGTCTCCTGGACTTTCCCGATGCTCGATAAGAACCAGTATCTGACTGATACGTTCAATCATGGCATGGCCTACTGGGTTTATGGTGTCATGGGGATGTTGGCCGCCCTGTTTATCTGGAAATTCGTTCCCGAAACAAAGGGCAAGACACTGGAGCAGATGGAACAATATTGGAAATAAATCCGTAAGTTTGCGTTCGAAAAGACAAGAATCGATGCGCATACTGAAAAAAATACTGATAGGAAGCCGGAACCTGTTGCTGTTCCTGTTTGTTTCCAGTTTGTTGGCTGTGGTGGCATATAAGTTCATTCCTGTTTACTACACTCCGCTGATGTTCATCCGGATGTACGAACAGTTTCAGGACGGTAAGCCCTTCAAGTTGGAACACAAATGGGTACCGATGAAAAAGATCGCCCAGCCATTGGCACAGGCGGTCGTGGCTTCGGAAGACAATCTTTTTCTCGACCATCACGGTTTCGATATGACGCAGATTCAGAAAGCCCGTGCCGATGCCGAGAAAGGCAAACGCGTACGCGGGGCGAGCACGATTTCGCAACAGACCGCTAAGAACGTGTTCCTATGGCCCGGAAGGACCTATTTGCGCAAAGGCATCGAGGCTTATTTTACCGTCCTGATCGAATGGATCTGGGGGAAAGAACGCATCATGGAAGTCTATCTGAACTCGATCGAAATGGGAGACGGCATCTATGGCGCCGAAGCAGTCGCACAAGCCCATTTCAAAAAGCCCGCCTATAAATTGACGAAGGCCGAAGCGGCTCTGATCGCCGCGACCTTGCCGAATCCCCGCAAGTTCAATTCGGCAAAACCTTCTCCTTATATGCTGAAGCGGCAGACGAAGATCATGTCGTTGATGGGAAAACTGCTTAAGATCGAAATGGGGTATGGCAGCGGTGAGCCCGACCCTGAATCAGGTAGCAGGAAAGTGCGTAAACGGAAGAAGCTCCGGGCGGAATCCGGCACGACGGTCCGTCTGATGGAAAAGAATATTCACAAAAGAACGATAATCATATGAGTCATTTTATATATCACGACCTCGGACGTATCGAATATGAGAAGGCCTTGGAACGCCAGACGGCTGCTTTCAATGCCCTTTTGGAAGCGAAAGCACAAGGCATGACCGGGGAAAACCGGTTGTTCTTCTGCGAACACCAGCCGGTACTGACGATCGGGAAGAGTGGCAAAGATGCCAACCTGCTGATTCCGGAAGAACTGCTCGTGCAACGGGGTATTTCTTTCTACCATATCAACCGGGGAGGGGATATCACGTATCACGGGCCGGGACAAATCACCGGATATCCGGTCTTCGACCTGGATGCCTGGAAGTTGGGGCTCAAGCAATACATCGACAGGCTGGAAGAAACGATTATCCGTTTTTTAGCTCTTTATGGTATTAAAGGGGAGCGGCTCGCGGGAGCTACAGGTGTGTGGATCGATCCCGATGTACCGGGAAAAGCCCGTAAGATTTGTGCGATCGGTGTGAAAAGCAGCCGTTTCGTCACCATGCACGGCTTTGCTTTGAATATAAATACGGACTTGAATTACTTCTCCCTGATCAATCCTTGCGGCTTTAAAGATAAAGGGGTTACCTCGCTTGAGAAAGAGTTGGGGGCGGAGCAGGATTTCGAAACGGCCAAAACACGTCTTCATTCACTCTTCACTGAAATGTTTCCGGAATGATGGAACCGTATGTCATTCATTTCGCCCCTTTGCAGGGTTACACCGACTCGGTTTACAGGGAAGCGCATGCACAAATATTCGGGGGAGTCGAGACCTATTACACTCCGTTTGTACGTCTCGAAAAGGGGGGCTTCCGTAATAAGGAGCTGCGGGATCTTGCACCGGAAGCAAATACATCCGCCTCGCTCGTTCCCCAGATGATCGCAGCCTCGCCCGAGGAGTTCCGCCGGATTGCCGGTTTGTTTCGTGAGTCGGGCTATCGGCGTGCCGATATTAATTTAGGTTGTCCTTTCCCTATGCAGGCACGACAACATCGGGGAGCGGGTATCCTGCCTTATCCGGATGAGGTGAAAGCGTTGTTGGAAACGATCTTTGAGTTTCCGGAGATACAGTTCTCGGTCAAACTGCGGTTAGGCTGGGATTCATCGGATGAGGCGCAGGCACTTCTTCCTTTTCTGAACGGGCTGCCCCTCACGCATCTCACGCTGCATCCCCGGATCGGCACGCAGCAATATAAAGGAGAGGCGGATCAGAAGGCTTTCTCCCGGTTTTACGATTCATGCACGCTTCCGCTTTTTTATAATGGCGATATCCGGACTTTGCCGGATATTCGTTCGTTAGTCGGACGCTTCCCCCGTTTGAAGGGGATCATGCTCGGACGCGGTCTGCTGTCTTCTCCTTGGTTGGCAACGGAATATATATCCGGTATCCCGCTTACTGCCCAGGAGAAGAAGGAAAAGCTGTCCGCTTTCCATGCCTTACTAATAGCGGGCTATTCTTCCCGTCTGGAGGGAGGCGAACATCAGATACTTGACAAGATGAAGACTCTTTGGGACTATCTGCTGCCGGATGCAGAGAAACGGCTCCGGAAAAAAGTCCTGAAAAGCTCCCGGCTGGCGGATTACCAGGAGGCGGTGAGGAATTTAATTTACGACACCTCGATCACCGCCGGACAATGATCCGAATGGACGGCCTCATTTAAGATATACGCTTTTTCCACCTGTGCTTTCATTGGTTCGCTGACCATGCAATAGTCGATGCGCCAGCCCTTGTTTTTGGCCCGGGCGCTGAAACGGTAACTCCACCAGGTATATTCTTGTTTGTCCGGGTTGAGGAGGCGGAAAGTATCGATGTAGCCGGCATCCAGGAAACGAGTCATCCATTCCCGCTCTTCCGGAAGGAAACCGCTGTTCGTCGCATTGCGTATCGGGTCATGGATATCGATCGGCTCGTGGCAGATGTTGTAATCCCCGCATAAGATCAACTTCGGACGCGACTTTTGCAACTCCACCACATAGTTCTGGAAATCTTCCAACCATTCCATCTTGAATGCCTGACGCTCGTCGCCGCTCGTACCCGAAGGGTGGTAAACGCTGATCACCGACAGATCCCCGAAATCGGCCCGGATGAAACGGCCCTCGTTATCGTACTTTTCGATCCCCATCCCATATTCCACGTGGTCCGGTTCGCGGCGGCTCAGGATCGCAACCCCGCTATAACCTTTCTTCTGCGCACTGAAAAGCCACGCTTTGTAGCCGAGCGACTCGAATGCTTCGGCCGGGTATTGGTCCGGTTGCAACTTGGTTTCCTGCAGACAAAGCACGTCGGGCTGTTCTTGTGCCAGCCATTCGGGCAATCCTTTTCCTACGGCGGCACGCAGGCCGTTTACATTGTATGTGATAATTTTCATCTCCAAATACTTATTTCAATGATATGGCAAATGTAATTGAAATCCATAATTCATCAGCCATAAATCATGATTTTTTATATTTGCAGTTGTAAACACCAAATATGCGCTTCGAGCAGATCACCTATTTATAAAGCAGCCAAAGCAGTAGCGGCATATAGTCTTTTAGTTCCGTACGGAGTATTTTCAGGGATTGGCAGATACGGTATGCAATAGTTTTAGGAGAAACACCTGTCCGGTCGGCGATCTCATTATAAGTAAGATGGTGGAAACGGTTCAGTTCGAACGCTTGTCTATAGTCCTCCGGGAGCTCCCGGATCGCTTTGGTTACCAAAGCGATCAATTCTCCTTCCAGATAAAAGTCCGGATCTTCAAACTGATCTTTGAATTTATCATATAATTTTTCCCTGACTTGTTGTTTGATTTGATTGTGGGTTATATTATTCAGGCAGCGGTTTTTAACCATCGTAAACAACAGGGATTTCAGGGACATTTCCGGATTTAAAAGGGTATGGTTTTCCCATACCCACATCATAACATCCTGTACAATTTCTTCACATTCGGATTCTGCTACGTATTGAGAGGCAAAGGCACATAGCCCCCTGTAATATTGTTTATAAACGGTGTCGAACATTTGTTCGTCACCGCTATTTAATTTGTGTATAGTTTCTTCGTTTTCGTAGACCACCAGGTTCTTTTTTATTGCAAACTTAATGAATTATTTTGAATAAAGAGCGATTCTTATTCAAAATAGAACAAATACTCCTTGGCTTTATTTTTTATCTTTCTTTCCTTGATTAGCTACTGCATCCATTAATTTTTTAATTTCTTCCGGATCACCGAGAAAATAATCGTTCACAAGATTCATATTATCGTCAAATTCAAATACGTACGGCACGGCTGTCGGCAGGTTAAGATGTACGATCTCGTCGTCCGGGATATTTTTCAGATATTTGATAATCCCACGCAGGCTGTTCCCGTGAGCGGCTACCAATATCTCGTCGGATGTTTCGAGCGAAGGGAAGATCACTTCTTTCCAATATGGCAAAATTCGTTCCACCGTATCTTTCAATGATTCGGTACGGGGGAGTTCGCTATCGGGTACATCTTTATAACGGAGTTCGAAACGCGGATTGCGCGGATCGTCTTCTTTCAGAGGTTGAGGGGCGATATCATAACTTCTGCGCCAGATCAGTACTTGTTCGTCTCCATATTTTTCAGCCGTCTCGCTTTTATTCAGTCCTTGTAACGAGCCATAATGCTTTTCATTCAGCCGCCAACTCTTTTCTACCGGAATCCAATCCTGATCCATCCGGTCCAGAACGCAATTTAATGTTTTAACAGCACGTTTCAGATAAGATGTGTACGCTTTGTCAAATTTGAATCCTTTTTCTTTCAATAAATCACCGGCCTTTGTCGCTTCCTCTACGCCTTTTTCGGTAAGATCAACATCTGTCCATCCCGTAAAACGGTTTTCTTTGTTCCAAACACTTTCGCCGTGGCGAAGTAAAACTATTTTTTTCATATGCTTAACTTTATAACTAACTGATTATTAATATAACAAATGAGATGATGAAAAAGATTTTATAAATTCTTGAAAAGAAATCGCTTTTTCGTTTAGTACATCCTTTTTCTGGATTGTATTAGTTATAGAAACAGGAAAAAAGATGACAATAGACGAAAACATATTAATCAAGTATCTGGACGGAACACAGACTAAGAGCGAACAAGCCGAGGTTGAAGCCTGGCTGGCGGAGTCGCCCGCAAATGAAAAGGTGCTCGAGCAGTTATATTTCACGTTACAAGTAACGGATCGCCTGCATGTCATGCAGTCTGTAGACCCTGAAATGGCGCTTGTCCGTTTTAAATCGAAAGTACGTAAACAAAATAAAAAAGTTAGGTTGTATAGGAATTTGTCTTTATTGCAAAAAGTAGCAGCAGTGTTGTTCATTCCGGTATTGATTTTATCTGCATATATGTTTATGCAGTTAGGACGTGAAAGGGTGCGCATGGTTGAAGTGCGCACCAATCCCGGAGTGGTTTCCCGCTTTGAACTGCCTGACGGCACGAAAGTTTGGCTGAATACAGGAAGTACACTGACCTATCCGCAGAACTTCTGGTCCGAAAGTCGCCAGGTGGAATTGACCGGACAAGGCTATTTTGAAGTAACGAAAGATCCGGAAAAGCCTTTCATCGTAAAAGTCGATCCGGCCTATTCGATAGAAGTTTTAGGAACCACTTTCGATGTGTCGGCTTACCGGGATGATGAGGTGATCGGGACCACATTGGTGGAAGGGTCTGTAAAACTGAATATTAATCAGAAAAACGGCAAAACGGTTTCCCAGCTTTTAAAGCCGGATGAAAGAGCCGAATTTTCGAAATCGACCTGCAAACTGAATATTACTTCTGTCAATACGGATTACGACACGGCCTGGATAAACGGTGAAGTCATTTTCCGTAACCATTCGATGCGACAGGTTTTAAAGATGTTGAGCCGCCATTACAATGTCAGGTTTGACGTGAAGGATAACGATGTGCTGAATTCGGTTATCACGGCGCGTTTCAAGGATGAGCAGTTGCCGCAGGTTATGGAATATCTCAAACTCGCTTCCGGTATTAAGTATAAGATACAGAAGCCGGTGATGAATACCGACAATACGTTGCAAATATCAGTAATAGAAATATCAAAATAAAAAATAGAGTGTATAACCATTTTAAATCGGATTGCCCATGAAGACATAAGAGGAATTAAAAAAACATACGGAAGAATGTTGACGCATTCCCCCGCATGAAAAGTCTAAAAAGCTGTTGACGCAGCTCACAAATAACTTTATTATAAATAATAAGCATCACAAAAATATGAATAAAATTGTAACCTTAGAAATTATAGGAAAGGAAAGTTACGCTTTTTTCCTAAAAATACCATTAGTTATGAGATTAAGTGTTGTATTTCTTTTTTTGAGTCTCGGCATTGCAGTAGCAAACAATTCCTATGCCCAGAATACCACTTTATCGTTGGAAATGTCGAACAGTACGATTGCCAACGTGCTGGAAGCGGTAGAGAATCAGACGGACTTCTCCTTTATCTATGATGCTAACGTGGTCAACATAAATAAGAAGGTCTCTGTCAGTGTAAACGAAAAAAATATCTTTGATGTACTGAATAAAATGTTCGGTAATAGCGATATCGCTTACACCGTTGTTAACAAAAAGATTATCCTGAATAAGAAAGAAACTGTCATGCAGCAACAGGGTAAACGCGTGTCGGGTGTGGTTGTCGATAAGAACAACGAACCGGTTATCGGCGCTAATATTTTGGTGAAGGGAACGACAAACGGGACGATTACCGATATAGATGGTAAATATACGCTCGACAATGTTCCAGCCGATGCCACATTGGTATTTTCTTATATCGGATTCGATTCGCAGGAGTTGAAATATGGCGGACAGGCTACTATCGATGTGACTTTGTCCGAAGATACGCAGAAGTTAGATGAAGTGGTTGTGACTGCCATGGGTATCAAGAAGAAAGCTGCTTCCTTAACCTATTCAAGCCAGCAGGTTGGAGGTGACGAACTGACACGTGCCAAAGATCCGAACATGATTACGGCATTGGCTGGTAAGACGGCCGGTGTGCAGATCAATAAGAACTCATCCGGTCTGGGTGGTTCGGCAAAGGTTTCGATCCGTGGTGTACGCTCTGCCAATGCAGATGCAAACAACCAGCCTTTATATGTGATCGACGGTGTTCCGATGTTGAACTCGATCAGCGAACAAGCCTCTTCCGCAATGGGAGGTAAAAATAACGGTGGTAACCGTGACTCCGGTGACGGTATCTCCAACCTGAACCCGGACGATATCGAAAGCATGAGTATCCTGAAAGGGGCTTCTGCTGCCGCCCTCTACGGTTCGCAGGCTGCCAACGGTGTGATCCTGATCACGACAAAGAAAGGTAAGGCTGGTTTGCAGCGCGTTACTTTCTCTTCCAACCTGACGGTCGATCATGCAATCAGTCTTCCTGAATTCCAGAACAATTACGGTCGTAAGGACGACCAGAGTTGGGGCAAAGATGGGAACCTGAAAGATTATGATAATGCAGGCGATTTTTTCCAGAATGGGGTAACGGCTATCAACTCGTTGTCACTGACAAGAGGTAACGATAAATTGCAGACTTATTTCTCTTATGCAAATACCAGTGCAAGCGGTATCGTAGAAAAGAACAAACTGCAGAAGCATAACCTGAACTTCCGTGAAACGGCACAGTTCTTTGACGATCGCCTGAATATCGATGCCAACGTCAATCTGATGACGCAGTCTATCAAGAACCGCCCGACCTCCGGTGGTTATTATATGAATCCACTGGTTGGGTTGTACGGATTTCCACGTGGCGAGGATATGGCTCCCTACAGAGATGAATACGAAACGATCGATTTCGAACGGAATATGCCGGTACAGAATTGGCATACGGCTATTAACAGTTTCGAGCAGAACCCCTATTGGCTGGTGAATCGTGTGACAAGCCGCGACAAGCGTTACCGTGCGTTGGCTTCATTGACTGCGGCCGTGACAGTTACAGACTGGCTGAAAATACAGGCTCGTGGGAATGTGGACTATACGAACGATAAGTTCCAGCAAAAAATGTATGCAACGACCTCGGTCGATATCGCCGGTACGAACGGTCGCTACATCGACCTGAACCATACGGAAATGTTGTTGTACGGAGATGTTATGGCTATGGTTAACAAGAAATGGAACGACTGGTCTTTGAATGCAGCCTTAGGTACAAGTATCAACAGTACGCGGGTAGACGAGTTACGCTTGGATTCCAAGACAGCTTCCCTCTATTATCCGAACGTATTTACTGTTGCCAATATCAATATGAACACATCGGCCGGCTGTGACGAGATCATCAACCAGCGCCGTACGCTCCAGTCTATATTCGCGACAGCCCAGGTGGGATGGAAAGAAAGCCTGTATTTGGATGTTACGGCCCGTAACGACTGGTCTTCCACACTGGCATTCACCAAACATAAGAATAAAGGTTTCTTTTATCCGTCAGTCGGTTTGTCATGGATCATGAATAATTCGCTCGATATGCCGGAATGGATCAACTTCGGTAAACTGAGAGGCTCCTGGTCTAAAGTGGGTAACGATATTCCTCTGTATGTAAGTAATCCTGTCGATATGATTGGTGCAGGCGGTAAGATCATCGTGAACGAAGCGGCTGCTTTCGATAACTTGAAACCTGAATTGAGCACATCCTGGGAAGTCGGTACGGAATGGAAGTTCTTCAATTACCGTTTGGATTTGGATTTCACTTACTATAAGACAAATACGAAGAACCAGTTGCTGAAGATGCCGTCGTTTGCAGGTGCACCGTATAAATATTATTACGTAAATGCAGGTAATATCCAGAACGAAGGTGTGGAACTAACGGTTGGCGTCACACCGGTTATGACGAATGATTTCCGTTGGAAGTCTTCATTCAATTTCTCAACCAACAAGAACAAAGTAGTGAAATTGCATCCGGACCTGAAATCGTTCGCTTATGGGGACGAGGGCTTCAGTATGATGTATATGATGCGTATTAAAGAAGGCGGTTCGCTGGGTGACCTGTACGGAAATGCTTTCGAACGCGACGAAGCCGGTAAGATCATTTTTGATGAAAACAATTTGCCGAATGTAAATACCGGTAATAATGTGAAGGTCGGTAATTCAAACCCGGATGCTTTGCTGGGATGGAGCAATACCTTTACTTATAAAGATTTCTCTTTGTATTTCCTGGTTGACTGCCGTTTTGGGGGTGATGTATTGTCTATCACACAGGCTGACCTGGATTCCAAAGGCGTGACACAGGCTACAGCCGATGCCCGTAATGCCGGTTTCATCGATTTGGAAGGTACACGTATTGAAAAAGAAAATATAGAAGCTTTCTATAGTCGGGTCGGCGGACGTAACGGATGTTCCGAATATTATATGTATAATGCTACAAACGTTCGTTTGCGTGAACTTTCTTTAGGCTATACGTTCCCGAGAAAATTGATGGAGAAATCGAAAGTGTTCCAGGATGTGCAACTCTCATTTGTTGCCCGTAACCTGTTCTTCTTCTATAAAGATGCTCCGTTCGATCCGGATGCCAGCTTGTCCAGTGGCAATGGCAACCAGGGTGTGGATGTGTTCGGTATGCCGACTACCCGGAGTTTAGGTTTTAATCTGAAGGTTTCATTCTAAAAAAAGAGTATTATGAAAAGCAAATTCAATAAATATATAGCTGCGTTTTTTATTGCAGGAGTGGCCGGACTGATGGCTTGTACGGAGGACTTCGAATCGCAGAATACGAAAACAAACGGTTTTAATGAGGAACTGCAATCGTACGATTATATGTACTACACCTTGCCGCTTACGATCGTTGAACAAGGTATCTATTTCAACTATGATTGGGGTGGTGGCAAGAACTGGCCGTTCCAGACGATGCAGAATCTGGAAGCCGATATGTTCTCCGGTTATTTCCACGATATGAACGGTAGTTTTAATAGCAACAACTCTACCTATCACTTGAACGATGGCTGGACTTCTTCCAACTGGACTTATACTTATGGATATATAATGACCGCAGCCAAGAATGCAGAACGCAGGAATGCGGACAGGCCTGAATTTCTGGGTGTCGCTAAAATCCTGAAGGTGGAACTGATGCATCGCATTGCCGATATCTACGGACCGCTGATCTATACGAATTACGGCGAAAGTACCGGTTCCGAACCGGAAGATATGAAAACGGCTTATTATGCATTTTTTGCCGATTTGGACGAAGCATTGGAGGCTATCCGTTCGTATGTAGCGGCCAATCCGGATAAAAATCCTTTTAAGAAATCGGATTATCTGACACCGAACCGGACTTATGGCGACTGGATCAAATTTGCCAATTCTTTGCGTTTGCGCCTGGCTATCCGTTTATCCGTTGTGGATCCGTCTAAAGCTGCCGAAGAGGTTAAAAAAGCGTTGTCTGATGAAGGTGGCGTACTGGAAGAACCGGCGGACGTAATAGCAGTGAATGCTACGACAAGCGGATTCACGAACCCGTTGGGAGAAATCAATAAAGGTTGGGGTGAAGTCTTTATGAATGCAAGCATGGAATCTTTCCTGGTAGGATATGACGATCCGCGTATTTCTAAATATTATACTCCGGCTTCCGGTGGTTCTGAAGGAGCTTTATTCAATATTGCCGGAACTTATAAGGGAGTCCGCCAGGGAACGGGAGTTACGCATAAAAAATATAGCGACCATTCGGCCAGTACGGTTGCCCAGAACACGGATGCTATTCTGATGACGGCTGCCGAAATCTGGTTCCTGCGTGCCGAAGCGGCTCTTCGTGGATATATTTCCGGCGATCCGGGCGAGTATTATAAGAAAGGTGTTGAAACTTCTTTTGCACAGTGGGGAGTTGATAACGTTTCTGACTATCTGGCAAGCGAGAAAGTTCCGGCCGATTATAAGGATGCATTCGACGCGAAGTTTGATGTGGCTGCTGTCTCCAAAGTGACGCCAAAGTGGGACAACGCTCTTTCCAACGAACAAAAACTGGAAAAGATCATTACACAAAAATGGCTGGCGATCTATCCGGAAGGTTGTGAAGCTTGGACGGAACAAAGACGTACAGGATATCCGAAACTGTTTAAAGTAGCTGTCAACAATAGTGGTGGAACGATCGATACGGATATCATGATCCGCCGTCTGTTCTATCCGCAGGCATTGATCAGTGACAATCCGACGCAGTACGAACAATTGCTTCAGTTATTGGGTGGTCCTGATACGGGCGGAACTCGTCTGTGGTGGGATATGGGCAGAAACTTTTAAGAAACATTTGATTCTGTAATATTTTAAGTTAGAACGATTAGATTATAATGGGAGCGGGCTTGTGAAAAGTCTGCTCCCATAAATTTTTACAATAACCCCTCTTTTTTCTATTTCAAGAGAAAACGATCGCAATTCCAATCTGTCTTTTTTCTACTTGTTTGATCCTTTTTCTAACATAATAGACTGATCGGCTGCCGGGGTTTCCCAAATAGCATTGCATTTGTCAATTAATTTTCCATGATTCCTTACATCCCGGAAAAGTTTAACTCTCGGAGAATCGAATATTTGAGAGAATATGAAGGAGGATACGGAAATATAGGAAGGGAGACAAGGTCCTTTTCGGAGGTGGTGGCGGGAGATTTCCGTGACGACCGTCTTCATCGCCTTGACGACCGTCTTTGCAACTCCGGGTTGCCGAGTTCACTATGTATGAACATTGACTTCATGGTGATGAAGACGGTCGTCGTGGAAATTTTCTGCGCAATTCATGAGTAAAACGTTTCCATAACTACTTTTTTCGTCTTGGAGACAATAATTCAGAAGACACTTGACAAGAGGCTTGTAAGCCGTTTGAAGATGTTTTTTACAATAAGTCATTGGGGCGATTGAGAGGGGAGGAGGCGTTTTATTCATGGAATATATCGTATGAACAGCAGTATTTTTTATGCAGGTGTAGGAAGGAAAGATAATGTAAAGCATAATAAAAAAACTTTTTCAAATTCTACTTTTACCATTTATACAACTCTTTGATATAAAAAAAATATACTACCTTTATGCCCGAATTTTTAATAAAAGAGCTGTATATGTCTTTAAAGCGTTTCGGTGTTTCATTGGAAGATAACCTGCTGGAATCGTTAGACCAATATGTGAGCGAGAATGGTTTTGCCAATCGTTCGCAGGCTATCCGTTTTCTGGTGGAGAAGAATGTCGCTGAAAAGAAATGGCAGTGTAACCATATCGTGGCAGGTACGATTATCCTTATGTATGATCAGGTAAAAAAGGAGATTACTTCCCGGATTGCCGATATCCAACAAAATTATCAGGATGTTATCCTGTCTTCTTCCCAATATTATGTGAACCGGAATTTTTGTCTGCACATCGCGACCGTGATGGGTACGGCTTACCGTTTGACTGAACTGTCGGACCGGTTGACTACGATAAAGGGACTTAAGCATGGCAAGTTGGTTATGAGCCGGGCGGATTAGATATATTTTTTACCCATGCGGTAGCACGAATTGCAAAAAGTGTGACACGATTGAATGTTTGACAGTAGAAATTTAATACATAGAAGAGAGATGAAAAAAGTAGTTTTACTTGCCTCCGGGCTTTTGTGCAGTTCTCTGGTCTTTGCAAATGATCCGGCTGCAATCGATAGCCTGATTAACTTGCAGGGGGTTGTGATTTCAGCAAATAAGGTGCAGGTGAATCGTAGCAGTGTGCCGCTTACTATCTCGGTGATCGACCGGGACCAAATTGAGGCGAGTAGCGAATCAGCCTTGTTGCCGGTACTGTCGGAACGTGTACCGGGGTTGTTTGTGACAGAAAAAGGGGTTACCGGCTTTGGGGTTTCTTCCGGATCGGCCGGAACGGTGAATATTCGTGGTGTCGGACAGGGCAACAAGGTGTTGATGTTGTTCGACGGACAGCCGCAATGGGCGGGAGTGTTCGGACATTCTTTGCCTGATACCTATGTGGCTTCGGATATAGAGCGCGTGGAAGTGATCCGCGGACCCGGTTCTTTACTGTATGGTTCTAATGCGATGGGAGGGGTTGTTAATATCATTACCCGCCAGCATAAGCAGCAGGGACGCCGTACGCAGGCACGTGTCATGTTCGGTTCGTATAATACGCAGAAGTATATGATTAACAATGGATATAACATCGGAAATTTCAGTAGTTTCATATCTGTCAATCATGATCGTACGGATGGGCACCGGCCTGATTCGAAATTTGATATCACGAATGGTTTTGCAAACTTAGGATATCGGATGGATGACCATTATAAGGTGACCGGAAATTTGAGTCTTGCTAAATACAATACGGAAGATCCTGGTATGATCACCGCTCCCAAGTTGGATCATGTGATGCATATCTTACGTGGAACGACCTCTTTCGCATTGGAGAATCATCATGAGAAGACAAGCGGGGCACTTCGTGTTTTCTATAATTGGGGACATCATAAAATCAACGACGGCTATTCGGAAGGGAAGCAACCGAGTCCATTCCTGTTTTATTCGGACGACCACAATACGGGAATCCAATTATACCAGTCTTTCCGTCTGGTGAAAGGGAATACATTTACGGCAGGTGTCGATTATAAGAATTGGGGCGGACATGCCTGGAATGATTCGATCAAAGGTACGATCGGGGAGGTTGTCGATAAATCGGTTCACGAAGTGGCGGGGTATGCCATCATGCAGCAGGATTTGTTTGATATCTTGAGTTTGAATGCCGGTGTACGTTATGAACATAGCAGTACTTATGGGGGAGAGTGGGTTCCGCAAGCGGGTTTTGCGATCCGTCCGTTTGAAGGGAATACGATAAAAGGTTCTTTTTCTAAAGGCTACAGAAGTCCTACGTTGCGTGAATTGTATATTTCTTATCTTCCTTATTCGAAAGCTAATCCGGACCTGAAACCGGAAAGTATGTTGACTTATGAATTGTCTATCGGCCAATTCCTGCTGGATAATCGTTTACATGCCGAACTGACTGCTTTTTATATGGATGGCAAGGACATGATTTCGGTTGTAAACCGGCAGATGTCCAACATCGGGCGCTTTTATAATAAAGGTATAGAATTCGAAGCCGGTTATCAGGTCTGTAAGAATTTGAATCTGGATATGAATTACAGCTATTTATATATGAATAAGGAAATAGAAGCGGCTCCGGCACATAAATTATATGCCAGTGCTACTTATACGCCCGGACGTTTTACCTTTAATATGAGTCTACAGTCTATTTTCGATCTCTATACTACGGTTGGAAAGACACCGGAAGATAATAAAAAAGAGGATTACACGGTTCTGAATGCCCGTGCTTCTTATCGTTTCGGTTCGTTGGATAAGGGTTTGAAGCTCTTTGTAAAAGGTGAGAATCTGACGGCTACCCGTTATTCGATAAACGAGGGATATCCGATGCCGAAGGCAACCTTTATGGCTGGAATCGATGTCACTTTCTAAACATTTTGTATACCTTTGCGCCTTGTAACATTTAATAAAAATCATTATGTCAGTTGCAAAGAGGGATTTAGAGGATAATAGAAAGGTGACCACACATCGCCTGATAGAAATGAAACAGCGTGGAGAGAAGATTTCCATGTTGACAGCTTACGATTATTCGATGGCTACTTTGATCGATCAGGCCGGTATGGATGTTATCTTGGTCGGCGATTCTGCTTCCAATGTAATGGCCGGTAACGTGACGACATTGCCGATCACGCTGGACCAGATGATCTACCACGGTAAATCGGTGATGAAAGCCGTTAAGCGTGCGTTGGTTGTAGTAGACCTGCCCTTCGGTACGTATCAGGGTAACTCGAAAGAGGCGTTGGCCTCCGCTATCCGTGTGATGAAGGAAACCCATGCGGACTGTATCAAACTCGAAGGTGGTGCGGAAATACGGGAATCGATCGAACGTATTTTGTGTGCCGGTATTCCTGTTATGGGACATTTGGGATTGACTCCCCAGTCGATTAATAAATTCGGAACCTACACCGTTCGTGCCCGCGAAGAGGCAGAAGCAAAGAAACTGATCGAAGATGCTCATCTGTTGGAAGAAATCGGTTGTTTCGCGATCGTTCTGGAAAAGATTCCGGCTGCTCTGGCTGCACAGGTCGCTTCCGAATTGACGATTCCTATTATCGGCATCGGGGCCGGTGGCAGTGTTGACGGACAGGTTTTGGTCATGCATGACATGCTGGGTATCAATCAGGGGTTCTCTCCTCGTTTCCTGCGCCGTTATGCAAATCTGGCTGAGGAAATTACCCGTGCCGTACAGAATTATATCGAAGATGTAAAGACCCAGGACTTCCCGAACGAGAAGGAACAATACTAAATTATTATTGTAATATAGATAAAAGCCTCGGATTGACTATTCGGGGCTTTGTCGTATATTTGTAGTTCTTACAAAAACATACGGGTATGCAATCTCATCTACTGATCGGTGCCGCTTCATCGGGAAGCGGAAAAACTACATTTACGCTCGGTTTGCTTCGTGCTTTGAAGAATCGTTCGCTTAAGGTACAGCCATTTAAATGTGGGCCGGACTATATCGATACGCGTCATCACAGGATGGCTGCCGGTAGTCCGTCTGTGAATCTGGATCTGTTTATGATGTCGGAAGCGCACGTCTGTGATTTGTATGCCAGCTACACCGAAAATAGGGATGTGGCGGTAACCGAAGGTGTGATGGGGTTGTTTGACGGTTATGACGGTATGAAGGGCAGTAGTGCAGAAATCGCCTGTATGCTGGAAATACCGGTAGTTCTGATTGTCAATGCAAAGAGTACGGCATACTCCGTGGCTCCTTTATTGTACGGATTTAAGCATTTTAATAAGAGCATACGTGTAGTAGGAGCTGTGTTTAATTTTGTTGCGTCCGAAAGCCATTATTCTTTTTTGAAACAGGCTTGCGAGGATGCTGGGGTAGAGGCCTTGGGTTATCTTCCCAAACGTGTGGATGTGGAGATCCCCAGCCGGCATTTAGGATTGTCATTGGATGAAGATTTCTGTTTTGGAGAGTTTGCCGACCGTGTTGCGGAACTTGTCGAGAAATATGTAGACATCGATCGCCTGTTGGAACTTACGCAGCCTACCCGGACGCCTGTCGTTCCCATATCCGTGGACTTTCATTCCTATGATCGGACCCCCCCATTTGCGATTGCGATTGCACGCGATGCCGCATTCAGTTTTATGTATGAAGCAAATATCCGCTATTTGCATCAGTTAGGGGAAGTGACTTATTTCAGCCCGTTAAAAGATGCTTCTTTGCCGAAAGCCGATTTCGTTTATCTTCCCGGAGGCTATCCTGAATTATACCTTGCTGCTTTATCGTCCAATCAATCTATGCTTCAATCGATTCGTCAGTATGCTGAGAGTGGGGGGAAGCTGTTGGCTGAATGCGGAGGAATGATGTATCTTTGCGACGGGATACGGGATAAAGAAGGAAAGGTTTACCCGATGGCAGGTGTGTTGCACCAGTCCGCTACCATGGAAAATATGAAATTGCGTTTGGGATACCGTACCTTATTATATAAGGGTTCTCATCTGAAAGGCCACGAGTTTCATTATTCCCGTATTGTAAGACAAAAGAACCCGCTTCCATCCTGTGCTGCTGCCACTACGGCCAAAGGAGTGGAAACGGATACTTCGCTTTTTTCTTATAACAACGTACGAGCCGGATATACCCATTTGTATTGGGCAGATCCGGCTACAAATGAATGGTTCACCAATTATCTGTACGGAAAGGAATAACCGGAAGGTTACGGTGGTTCTTCAGATTACCCGGTTGGAAGTTACGGAAACAATAGCGAACGGCTACGGGATTTTTTACTTTCTGGGAAGATACGATGATTTCGTTCGGATTGGAACCGAATTCGGCTTTTGCCGGATGGAATACTTTATTTGGTCCGGCGATTTCAAACCCTTCTATACCGATCCACGGGCTGAATCCTTTTTCAGCGTTATCGAATCGGACCGTAATTTTGTTTCCGTTGACCTGCATCTCCCTATAAGAAGGACTGTCTGCAATGATCCCTTTATAACCGTATGTTTTGACTAAAGCCTGATAAGCCAGTCGATCGCCGATATCCTTTTTGTTTTGAGGGTGGATCTGCGGGGCTTCATAAGGTTCGACCAGATCATTGGTCGAGATCAGGCCACTGTTGGGAATCAATGTTTGTGCCTTAAATTGTGCTTCGCGCAACAAGGCTCCGTCGATCGCATCCGGTTTGTTGTTATAAGCGAAAGGAGCGATTTCTACAATATAGAAGGGAATATCCCCCTCTTTCCAGAGCGAACGCCACTGCTTGACCATCGTGACCAGCCGATCGGCATATGTGTCGGCTTTTCCTACGTTGCTACATCCCTGGTACCAGGCAAAACCTTTGATTGTATAATTCCGGCACGGATAAAGCAGGGCATTGTACATAATCATCGGATGTGTCCAACTCCTTTCCTTTTGTCTGGCTTCGTTGATGTCTATATCCGGATAGTTTTTCAATATTTCTTCGGGCAACCATCCTTCCACACGGGAACCGCCCCAAGAGCAGTTGATGATGCCGACGGGCACCTGCAAAGTGCGTTGCAATGCTAAAGCGTAAAAATACCCGGTAGCGCTGAACCATTGTGCGTTTTCGGTAGTCGGCTGTTTCCATTCTCCGTTCGCATATGTCTGCGGAGTGAGAGCACTTTTGCGTTCGATAGTCGCCATGCGGATACCCGGATGGTTGGGGGCATCGGCTATTACATTATTGGAATCGTGTATCGGACATTTATCGAAACCGTTCAAAGGCATTTCCATATTGGACTGTCCGGAGCAGAACCAGACTTCACCGATCAGCACGTCGTGAAGTGTCACGGGCTCTCCATCGCTGATCGTCAGGGTTTGCGGGATAAAGTTTGCACTGGGTGTTCCGATTGCCGTTTCCCAGAATCCCTGGTCGTTTGCTTTCGTCTCTACAGGTTGGTTGCTCCAGGATGCCTGGATGGTAACAATACTGTTGGGAGTCGCTTCTCCCCATAAGCGTGCATCGGTTTGCTGTTGGAGTACCATATGGTCGCTTAGCAATTGCGGTAATTTTACTTTGGCATTAGCCGTTATGCAACATAACAGGCAGAATGCAGGAATCAGATTTGCTTTCATAAAAATTAGATTAAATACAATAGTCAAAGATAATGGTTATATTTGTCACGATACTTATCAAATTTGATAAAAATGAGAATATACACGCGTGGAGGAGATAACGGCCGCACCGGAATTCATGGTGGCGAACGAGTGGATAAAGACGATATCCGGATCGAAGCGAACGGGACATTGGATGAAGTGAATGCCGAGATCGGCATTGTCCGTGCTTTGCTGCCTACCGAACATGAATGGCAGGACTTGTTGGGAAAAATACAACGGGAGATGATGGTGGTAATGTCGCATGTGGCGACTCCGTCCGGCATTCGTGATAAGAACCCGAACAAAATATCCGGTGATCTGGTTACTTTTTGTGAGGAACGTATTGATGCTTTATCGGGGCAGATGACAGATAACGGTTACTTTATCCTGCCCGGCGGCTCTTTGGTTTCCGCCCACTTGCAGTTGGCCCGTACGATCGTACGCCGTGCCGAACGCCGTCTGTGGACATTGAACCGGAAAGATCCGGTTTCACCTGAGATCATGCAGTTCGTGAACCGCCTTTCCGATTTGTTTTTTACAATGGCACGTTATGAAATGTTTTGCCAGGGGAATGCGGAGGAGCGCTGGCAGTCGTTTTTGTATAAGCGGAAAAAGCAGAACAATACCTGATGATGCATAAAAAGAAGTGTTCACATTTTTGTGAATACTGAAAGAATATAGTATATTTGTACGCAAATACGAGAACGATATGGTTGTTACATTCGAAGAAGCATATTTGCGTGACCTTTACGAGAAAGGAAAGACTGATGACAAGAAGCATCGTTATCAGCCTGATGTGATAAGGCGTTATCGAAGATGTATCCAATTGATGAAAAACGTTGCGGATATTTCATCGTTGTTAAAATATAATTCATTGAATTATGAAATGTTGAAAGGTAACAAAAAGGGGATATCTTCTATAAGAGTGAATAATAAATACCGAATCGAATTTACCGTAAGGGATTCAATGGAAGAGCCTATTGTTACTGTATGTAACATAATTGAATTGTCAAACCATTACAAATAAAAGCCGTTATGATTACATTAAAAGGCGTTGATTCCAAAATGATTGCCAATAATTTAATTCCGTCTGAACCGATACATCCCGGTGAGATTTTGAAGGATGAAATCGAGTATCGGGGTATATCACAAAGAAAACTTGCTCAGCAAATGGGAATTTCTCCGACATTGCTGAATGAAATATTGAATGGTAAGCGTGCCATCTCTACAGAGTATGCTCTTTTGTTTGAAGCTGCGCTTGGCATTGATCCCGAACCGTTACTTAAAATGCAATCCGATTACAATTTGCAAGTGGCAAAGGCCGATAAATCCTTTGTTGAGAGACTTTCCAATATAAGAAAGATCGTTGCGATGCTGTAAAAGAGAATATGTTTTAAGATGTTTTTTGTGAACCGTAAGGAAAGTTTTCTAATTAAATAAAAATAGTATGTCGATAAAAAAATATATCGAGTCCAACAAAGCCCGTTTCATCGAAGAGCTTTTCTCTTTGATCCGTATTCCGTCGATAAGTGCCAAGCATGAACATAAGCCTGATATGGAGGCATGTGCGAAACG
Organism: Parabacteroides sp.; assembly: GCF_977054455.1. NCBI lineage: Bacteria > Pseudomonadati > Bacteroidota > Bacteroidia > Bacteroidales > Tannerellaceae > Parabacteroides > Parabacteroides sp. The sequence goes on from NZ_CDRTCT010000001.1 coordinate 255,196, forward strand.
CTGGACAGAACTCTTGCTTGCCGCCGGTGCCGATAAAGCGGTTGTGATGCCGACCGAAGGCAATCCGGTCGTGTATGGGGAAAAGATGGTTTCTCCTGAGGCGCAGACCGTTTTGGTCTATTCGCACTATGACGTAATGCCCGCCGAGCCGCTTGACCTGTGGAAGAGCCGCCCGTTCGAACCCGAAATCCGGGACGGACGTATCTGGGCGCGTGGTGCGGATGATGATAAAGGGCAGGCCATGATGCAGGTAAAAGGTTTCGAAACCGCCCTGAATCTGAATTTGCTGAAATGTAATGTGAAGTTTATCTTCGAAGGAGAAGAAGAGATCGGTTCGCCGAGCCTCGAAGCCTTCTGCCGTACGCATAAAGAATTGTTGAAAGCGGATGTGATCCTGGTTTCCGATACCAGCATGGTCAGTGCCGAAACACCATCCCTGACAACCGGACTTCGTGGGCTTGCCTATTGGGAGATCGAGGTCACGGGGCCTAACCGGGATTTGCATTCCGGCCATTTCGGTGGTGCGGTTGCCAACCCGATCAATGTGTTGTGTAAGCTGATGGCCGATATAACGGATGCTGACGGGCGCATCACAATTCCCGGTTTCTACGATGATGTGGAAGAGGTTTCGCCTGCCGAACGCGAGATGATCGCCCGGATTCCATTTGATGAAGCGAAATATAAAGCGGCCATCGGTGTGGATGAGTTGTTGGGTGAGAAAGGATATTCCACGTTGGAACGCAACAGTTGCCGTCCGTCCTTCGATATCTGCGGCATCTGGGGCGGTTATACGGAAGAGGGCAGCAAGACGGTTCTTCCTTCCAAAGCCTATGCCAAAGTATCCTGCCGTTTGGTTCCGCATCAGGACCATGAGAAGATTTCAAAACTGTTTGAAGCCTACATTGCCCGTGTGGCTCCGGCTTATGTCAAGGTAAAAGTGACGCCTAAACACGGTGGACAGGGCTATGTCTGCCCGATCGACCTTCCCGCTTATAAGGCGGCTGAAGAAGCCGTTGCCGTGGCTTTTGGCAAACGTCCGTTGGCCGTGCGCCGTGGCGGTAGTATCCCTATTATCTCGACATTCGAGCAGGTGTTGGGCATCAAGACCGTCCTGATGGGATTCGGCCTCGAACAGAATGCGATCCATTCTCCGAACGAAAGTTGTACGCTTGATTTCTTTTACAAGGGAATCGAGTCGGTAGCCGAATTTTATAAACGATTCGATTGATATGACAAATAATGAAATAGTCGCCCGTGCGCTTGCCAATACCGGCATTGCCGCTCTGAACGAGATGCAGCAGGCGGTTCTGGATGCCGGGACGACAAAAGACATGGTGCTGCTCAGTCCGACAGGATCGGGCAAGACGCTGGCTTTCCTTTTGCCTTTGCTGACGACGTTGACGGATGAGGACAAAAAGATACAGGCCGTGATCATCGCTCCTTCCCGTGAGCTGGCCTTGCAGATCGAAACGGTGTTCCGTTCGTTGGGGGCCGGATATAAGGTGAATTGTTGCTACGGAGGGCATCCCATCCGCACGGAGAAGAAGAGTCTCGAACATCCGCCGACGGTCCTGATCGGCACGCCGGGACGTATCGTCGACCACCTGGAACGGGGAAATATCGACCTGGACAGTGTGCGTACGCTGATCCTCGATGAGTTTGACAAATCGCTCGAACTGGGTTTCCTCGCTGAAATGAAGGAGATCTTAGCACATCTCCCCGGCGTGCGCCGCCGGGTACTGACTTCGGCAACGGCAGCAGTCGATATTCCTGCTTTCACCGGGATCACGGCTCCGGTGCGGTTGTCGTTCCTGAAGGATGTGAAGGAGTCGAAGGGACTGACGTTGCGTGTGGTCAAGTCTCCCGTTAAGGACAAGCTGGAAACCTTGTACAAGCTTTTAGGCGAACTGAATGGCGGTTCTGCCCTTATCTTCTGCAATTACCGGGAGACGGTGGAACGGGTGAGCGACTACCTGACCGAAATGGGGGTGGATAACGAATACTTCCACGGGGGAATGGAGCAGCCGGAACGCGAACGCGCCTTGTCGCATTTCCGCAACGGAAGTGCTACCGTATTTATCTCTACCGATTTGGCCTCCCGCGGTCTCGATATTCCGGAAGTGAAGAATGTGATCCATTACCATCTTCCTGTGAGCGAAGAGGCGTATGTGCATCGTAACGGACGTACGGCCCGTATGAACGCGGAAGGGGTTGCCTACCTGATATTGAATGCGGAAGAGACGGTTCCCGAATACATCACCCGCGAGCCGGACGAGTTTTTCCTGCCGGAGGTGGCGAAGAAGCCCGTGCGTTCCGAATGGGTGACGTTGACGATCAACCGGGGGAAACGGGACAAACTGAGCAAGAAAGACGTGGTCGGTTTCCTCTTCCGCAAAGGCGGACTTGAAAAGGAGGATTTAGGCATTGTCGAGGTAAAGGAAAGTTGCGCTTTCGCAGCTGTCAAGCGGGACAAACTTTCCGGGCTGCTGGATCGCATCCGGGATGAAAAGATAAAGAACATGAAAGCTAAGTTTATATGAGCCTGTTGATAAAAGGCGTCTTGTTGGATGACGCCGTGAAAGATGTCTATATCGAAGGAAACAAGATCAGGCAAATCGGCACGGACTTACAAGTACCGGCGGATCAGGTGATCGACGGAAAGCGCAAAGCTCTGATACCGGGCTTCGTGAATGCACATACCCATGCGGCTATGACGCTTTTCCGCGGTTTTGGAGATGATATGCCGTTGATGCCCTGGTTGGAACAGAAGATCTGGCCGAATGAGGACAAGCTGACATACGAGGATATGTATTGGGGAACAAAACTGGCCTGCCTTGAAATGATCAAAAGCGGGACGACGACATTCTCCGACATGTATCATCAATACGAGGCGACTGCCGATGCGGTGGAAGAGATGGGCCTGCGTGCGTTGGTGGCAGGCGCCTGCTTCGACGGCTTCAATCCGAAGTTGGCGGAACGTTGTAAGCGCGAGAATGAAAAGTTGATGGCGGAAGTGGTCGGGAATTACAGTGATAGGATACGGTATGCCGCCGGTCCTCATGCCATCTATACGGTTTCCGGCGAACTGCTGCAATGGATACATCGTTTTGCCGCGGAGCATGATGCCCCTGTCCATCTGCATTTGGCTGAGACGGAAGGGGAGGTACAAGACTCGGTTAAAAAGTTCGGGCTGACGCCCGTGCGTTACCTGAATAAGTTGGGAGTGCTGTCTCCACGCCTGATCATCGCGCACGGCATTTATGTCGATGACGATGAAATCCGCATGCTGGCGGATCACGGGGTGAAAGTGGTGCATAACCCCGCATCCAATATGAAGTTAGCTTCCGGCATCCGGTTCAAGTTCTGCGAGATGCGAAAAGCCGGTGTGACCGTAGCTTTAGGGACTGACGGCTGTTCTTCTTCCAACAATCTGGATATGGTCGAGGCGATGAAGCTCGCTTCGCTTTTAGGCAAGGCCTGGCGGAAAGACCCGGAGGCGATTCCTGCCGGTGATATCTTCCATGCCGCGACAGAAGCCGGCGCTTCGGCTATCGGGCTGAAAGCCGGACGGATTGCCGAAGGATATCTGGCGGATCTCTGCCTGGTGGATTTGAATATCCCGGCTTTTACCCCGAATCATAACTTTGTCTCCAACCTGGTGTATGCAGCGAACGGCAGTTGCATCGATACCGTTATCTGTGACGGTAAAATCCTGATGCAGGATAAAAAGGTTCCGGGCGAGGACGAGATTATGGAGCGGACAGCCGAGCTTGCCTATAAGCTGGTGAGAGAACCGTAGGTGAGGAAACAAAAGTTTCCTCGGCATGAAACAAAAGTTTCCTCGGCATGAAACAAAAGTTTCCTCGGCATGAAACAAAAGTTTCCTCAAAGGGAACCTATTCTTTTCTCTGTATGAACAATTAATTTGAATGTATATGAATACAAATGACAATACGATTTATCGGGAAGCGGCCGGTTACCTGTCGTCCCGTATTACCGGTCATCCGGAAACCGCTATTATCTTAGGTAGCGGCTTGGGCTCTCTCGCCGACCAGATCGAGGATGCCGTGGTTATTCCTTACGCTGAGATCCCGCATTTCATGCATTCGACGGCCGCAGGACATAAAGGTAACTTCATCTGTGGCAGGTTAGGAGGAAAACAGGTGCTTGCCATGCAGGGGCGTTTCCATTATTATGAGGGTTACACGATGCGGCAAGTGACGTTCCCGGTCCGGGTGATGAAGCTGTTGGGGGTTAAGAACCTGTTGGTTTCCAATGCGGCTGGCGGTATCAACACGAGTTTTAAAATCGGTGACCTGATGATCATACGCGATCACATCAATATGATGCCTAATCCGTTGATCGGCCCCAATGACGAACAGTTCGGAACTCGTTTCCCGGATATGACGCGGGCGTATGACCGGGAGTTTATCCGCCTTGTCGAAGAAATTGCCGCGTCCCACGGTATCTCGTTGAAGAAAGGCGTATATGTCGGACTGACAGGCCCCTCTTTCGAGACGCCGGCGGAGTATGCTTTCTACGGAAGGGTAGGAGGCGATGCGATCGGAATGAGTACGGTTCCGGAGGTGATCGTGGCCCGTCATGCCGGCCTGCGTGTATTCGGTATGTCCGTGATTACGAATGAAGGCTATCATTTTGCCGATGATTTCGTAAACGACGGCGCCGATGTGATTGTCGCCGCCAATCAAGCGGCTGCGGTCATGACCGTCCTTTTCAGGGAATTGGTTGCCAAGATATAACCTTTGTCGATATGAAAACATTTGTAATAGCAGGATGCGGACGGCTTGCCGGAATAGTTTCGGAAGCTGTCGTCAAAGGGTTGTTGCCCGAATATGAGTTGGTGGGAGTCTATTCGCGTACGGTAGCCAAGGCGGAACGTATTGCCGGCCGGATGGCAGAGGCAGGGAAAAGCTGTGCCCTCTGTACTACGGCGGATGAGCTGCTGGCCTTGAAACCCGATATACTGGTGGAGACGGCTTCTCCGGCCGCTCTTCGGGAGTTCGCCGTTCCGGCGTTGAAGAACGGGACTTCCATCGTGACCCTTTCGATCGGGGCGCTGGCCGATGAAGCGTTTTACCGGGAAGTATGCGAAACGGCCAAGGAGAACGGGACACGTATCTATATCGCTTCGGGAGCTACCGGAGGGTTCGATGTCTTGCGCACAGCAGCCTTGATGGGGAAGGCGACTGCCCGTTTCTACAATGAAAAGGGACCTGATGCCTTAAAAGGAACACCGGTCTATGAGGAGGCTTTGCAGAAAGGACAGAAAGTCGTGTTTACCGGCAATGCGGTGGAAGCCATCCGCCTGTTCCCTACGAAAGTGAATGTCACGGTAGCCGCCTCACGCGCTTCTGTCGGCCCGGAAGCCATGCAGGTGACCATACAGTCGACTCCCGGATTTAAGGGGGATACCCAGCGGGTGGAGATAAGGAACGACCAGGTGCATGCCGTCGTGGATGTGTACAGTGCGACGGCCGAGATAGCAGGATGGTCGGTCGTGAACACCCTGCTGAACATTGTCTCACCCGTTGTATTCTGAGAGATTGGCCAGCACCTTTTCGCTCAGGCGGTCGAATGCCTGGCGGGTGCGGCCTGTTGAGGTCTGTACGCATCGTACATGCGGATGCTCCAAAAGGTGAGCGCCGCCCAAGGCACCGACGGTATCGCAAAAACAAAGGTTATTGCCCGATAGCCATTTGACGAACGGTTCCTCGTCCCAGGCGGGAGACAGTCCTGTGTTGAACAGTATCTTTTTATTACCTAACTTCCGGAATTCGGCCTCGTGCAGCAGGACGGTGTTTTTGTTCAGGCAGCAAAACAGGGCTTCGCTTTGTGCGAGCAGTTCGTCCAAAGGAAGGAAACGATATCCCTTCTCGCGTGCCCAATCTTTTTCTGTGCGGGCAAAATAAGATATTTCCGCACCGAAGAAACGGAGCGCGTCGGCGATCATGCCGCCCGACTTGCCCAAACCGATGATACCGGCTTTCAACCCGGTGATTTCGCGGACTTCGCCATCCCAGGCCGGCCCGTCAAACCCGTGAAAGCAGCGTACCAGCTCGCTTATGACATATTCGACCACTCCTTCGTCTCCATAATCCCGGATGCCTGTGACCGTGATACCGTGCCCGTTGGCATACATGATATCGACGTTGGCGCTTTCCGGTGAGTAAAGCGAACAGCACATACCGATGTATTTGATATTGGGGCATCTTTCCATTACCTCGCGGCGGATACTCGAAGTGTAACTTAGCAGCACCGCATCGGCATCGCCGATGCGACGGACGATCTCCTCGTCATCCGCCGGAATATCAGGGTACATCACTACTTCATTTGCAAACGAGTGCAATGCTTTTTCTGCCGAAGGGATCAAACTGACCGGCTCTATCGCAACTATTTTACTAAACATGGCAAATTATTCTTTTTGAAAATATGAAGAAACAAAGATACGTTTTTTTGTAAAGTTTCTATCTTTGTATTCAATTCAATCAATGTAATAAAATAAACTTATTTCTACCCATGAAGAATTCCAGAAGAGACTTCCTTAAAAAGGGAATGTTGGCAGGAGTCGGCGCCCTGATGATCCCGGAGATCGCAAAAGCCGCTGTAAAGGAAAATACATCCGTACATGCTCCGAAGATTAATCTGAAAAAAGATTGTGTGATCCTGTTCCAGGGAGATTCCATCACGGACTGCGGCCGCGACAAGAATAGTAACCGTTGCAATACGATGGAACAGTTCGGTAGCGGCTATGTGCTCTTTACCGCTACGCAGTTGTTGGAGAGGAAAGCGGCGTTGCAGCCAAAGGTTTACAATCGCGGTATCAGCGGTAATAAGGTCTATCAGCTTCGTGAACGCTGGGAGATCGACTGCCTGGCTTTTCAACCGGATGTCCTGAGTATCCTGATCGGTGTGAATGATTATTGGCATACGTTGACGCATGGTTATAAAGGAACGGTCGAGACATACGAAAACGATCTGCGTGCCTTGTTGAAGTACACGAAAGAGAAACTCCCGAATACGCAAATAGTCCTTTGCGAACCTTTCACTTTGCGTGACGGGGCGGCTATAGAAGATTCCAAATGGTATCCGATGTTCGATGAATTCCGCAAGTCCGCCCGTAAATTGTCGGACGAATTCAATACCGTATTCGTGCCCTTCCAGTCGGGGTTCGATGCTGCGGTGAAGCTGGCTCCGGCACGTTATTGGTCGAATGACGGTGTACATCCCGATTTGCCCGGTCGCCAGTTGATGGCAAACATGTGGATGGAAGCGACTGGATTAAAGTAAGATATGATTTTGAGCGGGTGCAGACTGTAAAAATAGAGCAAAAAAAGTGCAGTCAGGTTTTGGAAAATAAAAAAATACCTCTATCTTTGCACCCGTTATCGCGGAAGTAGCTCAGTTGGTAGAGCATAACCTTGCCAAGGTTAGGGTCGCGGGTTCGAGTCCCGTCTTCCGCTCCAATCGGTAACAGAAGGCGGTATGAGGCCGCTTTTTTTAATGTACTGAAGAAAGGCCCAGGTGGCGGAATTGGTAGACGCGCACGTTTCAGGTGCGTGTGTCGAGAGGCATGCAGGTTCGAGTCCTGTTCTGGGCACCCTTTCTCGCGCAGGTGGTGGAATTGGTAGACACGCTACTTTGAGGGGGTAGTGCCGGTTACGGCGTGTGAGTTCAAGTCTCATCCTGCGTACACAGATAGTCCATATAGTTAGTTTCAAAAGCTGATTATATGGACTATTTTGTTTTTGTACTCTTCTCATATTCCTGTCCGGGGATGTCCATTGCTATGGAATCCATGTTTTACTGGAATAAAAAACCTCATCCGCATTCACATGTAGATGAGGTTGTTCCAAATCAGTTTATATGAAAACAAACTGAAGTTGACTAATACCTTAAACTTAGGAATAGTTTGTTTAATTAATGTGAGTTCTACACTGTAGAACCGTTTCTGCAAATTTATATATCTTTTTGTTATTATACAAGCTGTGCCCGTCTGAGATCAATAAAAAATGATTAAAAAACTTTAGTCGTTTGCTTCCATATCCGGACCATATAAAAGGCCAGATGCGTAAAGGCGAAAACAAAAGAGAGGATCAGCAGGACTTTACTTTCTTCCCAACCGACGGTTTGCTGATGCCAAAGTCCTGTGATCACACAAAGGATGGCAAGGACGATCCCGATCATATTCAGTGCCAGATGACCGCGGCGGTTGGCCTGATTGTATTCTAACTTGCTGTGCTTGATACCGTAGCCTGCATAAATATCCAGCCCGATCAACATCCACAGCACCAGTCGTATCCAAGTGTCGGCAGGTAAGAAAAGCATCATGCACAGGCAAGTGATGATTCCGGCCACCGGAACGAACGGGACGAGCGGGGTTTTGAAAGCGCGATGTACATCGGGCATTGTCTTCCTGACCACAAGCACACCGGCACAAACCAGCGTAAAGGCGAAAAGGGTTCCGATACTGGTCATTTCGCCTGCCAGGCGTGCCGGAACGAAAGCAGCCAGCAGACCGACAAGCACCATGAACAACAGGTTGCTACGGGCGGGTGTCCTGAACTTTTCGTTGATATGCGAAAAGAACGGAGGCAACAACCCGTCGTGGCTCATGCTGAGGAAAACGCGGCTCTGCCCTAACAGCGTCACCATGATGACCGAACAGTATCCGAATAGGATGGCAAGGACGATTGCCTTATTCATCCAAGGGTAATCCGGATGAAGCACGCCCGAAGCATCTGCTTCTCCCATGTGTTCGATCGCAATTGCCACGGGAGCGATTCCCTGTTGGCCGCCAAATTCGGAATAATGGGCTACGCCCGTCATGACGTGGGCGAACAACATATATAACAGGGTACATACGAGCAATGAGACGAGTATTCCGATCGGCATGTCCCTTTTGGGGTTCTTGGCTTCCTGGGCTGCCGTGCTGACAGCATCGAAACCTAAGAAAGCGAAGAATACGATGGCCGCTCCGCGTAGGACACCCGATAGCCCGTATTCGCCTAACGTGCCGGTGTTTGCCGGAATATAAGGCGTGTAGTTGTCCGTATTAATATATTTCCATCCTAAAAAGACGAATACCAGGACGACCGACACTTTCAGGAAGACGATGATCCCGTTAAAGATGGAACTCCCTTCCGTCCCGCGGATCAGGAAGATACTCATCAGGACAACGATCAGGAATGCCGGGATATTGACAATCCCGCCATCCCAGGGGCAGGCTGTGAAAGCGGTCGGCAGGTCGATTCCGAGCCCTTCTAAAAAGACGACGAGATAACGGCTCCAACTGATGCTGACCGTCGTTGCGGCAACCGTATATTCTAAGACCAAATCCCACCCGATAATCCAGGCGATCAGTTCGCCCATCGTCGCGTATGAGTATGTATAGGCGCTTCCGGCAACCGGAATCATCGAAGCAAACTCGGCATAACAAAGTCCGGCAAAGCAACATCCGATTGCAGCGATGGCAAATGAGAGTGTAATGGCCGGTCCTGTATATCCGGCGGCGACTGTTCCGGTTATGGAGAAAAGGCCGGCTCCGATAATGACCCCCACACCGAGTGCGACCAGGCTCCAGGGACCTAATACCCGTTTTAATGATTTACTTCCCGTTTGATTGGCTTCGGCCTGCAAGGCCTCCAAAGGCTTTTTAATGAATAATCCCATCGTCTATTTGTGCAAGTTTATAAATTCAGCACAAAGGTAGGGATTGCCCGGATGATATACAAATGCTAATTATGGATAGGCAACCGCCTCCATACAAAACCGGGAATCAACTTCCAGAAGAAGACCAGAACAGCATATTTCCAGTCGATTACAACGCAGCGTTTCTTCCGTTCGATCGCCTTTACTATTTTCCGGGCAACATATTGCGGAGACATCAGCATCGGGTATCGATCATTTTTCAACAGATCGGTCTTTACAAATCCGGGGCGGATATCCGTGAATACGATCGGGAGTTTTTCCATCCGTGCCAGCTGGTCGAGTGCTTCGATATAAGTATTCTGGTAACGCTTGGTTGCGGAATAGGAGGGAGCGGCTCCCAATCCCTTTGTCCCGGCGATGGAACTGATCACGGCTAATTGGCCGCCGCCCTGCCTTTTGAAGTAATCGTATGCGGCAACGACCATTCGGGTGAAGCCGACCGTATTTGTCCGGACCGTAGATAGTTCAATATCTGGATCCAGATTCCGGTTCTGGCTGCCGACGCCTGAACTCAGAAGGAAGACATCCATCCCGCCGACTTTCCGTATCAACTCCTCCAGTTTTTGCGGAGCATCCGGGCTGGTTACGTCTATTTGTGCCGTTTCGATCCGGTCAGGCGCTTCCGACCGGATTTTTGCGAGCAGTTCCGTGCGCCGTCCGGCAATCCCGATCCGCCATCCCTGCTTACGGTATAGTTGAGCGATCTCGTATCCGATACCGGAAGTGGCTCCGATGATAATGATTCTTTTTGCTGATGCCATGCTAAATGGTGATTTAAATACGCAAATATACGATTTCTTTCGTACGAAAGTCCTATCTTCGTAGCGTTGTTAACAAACCAATGTAGGAAATGAAGAAGTGTTTTTGTCTCATGTTGACCTTGTTGTGCATTAGCTATTCCGTCATGGCGGCTCCGGGCTTCCGTATAAAAGGGAAAATAGTCGATGCCAATAACAGCCAACCGATTGATTTTGCCGATGTCCTCCTTTTTCGTGAAGGAGATGTCAATCCTGTGTTTCATGCCTTGCCCGACCCCGACGGTACGTTTCGTATTGCCGATGTGAAAGATGGAAAGTATAACCTTTTGGTGCGTTTGGTCGGCTACGATCTGTATAACCGCCCCGGTATTGTTTTGGATGCTGTTTCGAAAGCAGTAGATTTGGGAACGATCGCCATGAAGCCCTTGGAAGTGGGATTGGCGGAAGTCGAAGTCGTGGCACAGAAAAAGCAAGTGATTTATAAATTGGACAAAAAGGTAATCGAAGCCTCTTCGAACCTGCTTGCCGGAGGCGGATCGGCTGTCGATATCCTGGAGAATACGCCCTCCATACGTGTGGATGCCGAAGGAGAGGTCAGTTTCCGCGGAAGTACCGGTTTCACGGTCTATGTAGATGGCAAACCGAGTGTGTTCAGCGGTACGCAGGCTTTGGAGCAGATCCCCGCGGGACATATCGAGAATATAGAGATCATCACCACGCCTTCAGCCCGCCACGATACGGGAGGAGATGTCGGGATCATCAATATCGTAACAAAGAAACACGCCCAGCATGGTTTTAGCGGTATGGTGAACCTGACGGGAAGTACGGTCCTGTCGCGTGGGGTGGATTTCCTTGTGTCCCAGCAGAACAAAGCATCGCGCTGGTATTTGGGCGGTGTATGGAGTGATCGCCTGCGCAAGAGCGATTTCGATCAGGAGAAGACGACTATTATCTCAGACACGGCAACGACCTCCCATTCCAACGGACCGCGTAAAAGCAACAATTTCAACTATTCGATGAAGGCGGGCTGGATGTACACATTGCCCCATACCACCTTGAATGCCGACTTGGAAGGCGGTTATGGCGGGCGTACGCGCAACGGTGACCTGGATTATAAGGAAAAGCGCCTGGCAGGCGGGGTTGCTTTCGGTGAAGGCGATTATTATAGCCGTGACGATTACGATCTGCATGAAACCTATTTCCAGGGAACGATCGGCTTCGATCATAAATTCGACGATAAGGGACATCAGTTGACAGGCAGTTTCTACCTGAAGTACGGAGGCGATGCGATGGAATATTTCCAAAGTGACCTTTTTAATAAGGATAACGAGCGTGAAAAGGGGCATCGTGCCTGGGAAGCCGAACATCGCTGGACGGTACGGGGCAACCTGGACTATATTTATCCATATAGCAAGACGGGGCGGATCGAAGGCGGTTACCAATATTTCTCTTATCTGGAAGACGGCGACTACACGATGCATTTCTGGGACCCGGTGAAGAAAGAGTTTTATAACCGGGACGATATCTATAACACATTCTATTTCCAGCATGGCATCAATTCGGTTTATGCAATCGTTGCCGACAGCTATAAATCGTTCGATTTCCAGGCCGGTGTACGAGGCGAGCATACGCATCGTGTCCTGCGGAGCTCGATTCCGGGCAAGGACCGTACATACAACAAGTTCGAGTTTTTCCCTTCCCTCCATTTAGGCTATACGTTCCCGAAGGAGCATAAGCTATTGGCGTCCTATTCGCGCCGTATCACCCGTCCGGAACTCTTTTTCATGGAGCCGTATATCACCTATCGGGATTTTTATTCGGCCGAGATCGGTAATCCGGATATCCGTTCGGAATATATCAATTCGTTCGAGTTGAACTATAAAAAGAATATCGGCGAGCATACGGTTTCAGCTACGGTGTTCCACCGGAGCCGCAAAGATAAGATCGAACGTTTGCGTGTCCCTTACGAAGCCGGTGTGACACTGGATTCGATGGCGAATGTCGGACACGACTATTCGACCGGCATCGAACTGAGCGGACAGGTACAGCTTACCCGCTGGTGGAATGTGAACCTGAACGGCAGCCTGTATCATTATAAGGTAAAGAACCAGTATAAAACCGGCGGTGAAAATGAGACAAGTACGAACTACGATGTTATGTGGAACAACTCTTTCGATGTCTTTAAATATACCCGCATCCAGGTGGACGGCAACTTTGTCGGACCGTCTGTCACGACCCAGGGGCGTACGGATGCTTTCTGGTACGTGAATCTCGCTGTTCGCCAGCAGTTGATGAACCGCAAGTTGGCGGCAACGCTTTCGTTCCGGGATGTCTTCAATTCGGCCCGTTATGTAAGTAAGATCATCACATCCGACTTGCAATCCATCACGCGGATTCGCCCCAGCTATCCGCTCGTTACGCTTACGCTCAGTTATACGTTCAATAACTTCAAGGTCAAGAGCTCCCAGAAAAAGGAAGATCATGATTTGTTTGAAGGAACGAACCACTAAATGAATGGAAAATTGAGAATTGAAAATGAAAAAATAAGAAAAATTTGTTACGTTTGTATCCTATTTAAAGGAATATGGAAGAACGGGAACTGATATTACTATTGAAGCAGAGCAGTAAAGACGCGTTTACTGCTCTGTATAAGCAATACTGGAAACAGGTCTATAATTTCAGTCGCCTCTATCTGACCGGTGCCGATGCAGCCGAAGAAGTCGTGCAGGAGGTCTTTATCAAAATATGGGAAACGCGTGAATTTCTTCGTGAAGACGACCATTTTAAAGGCTTGCTGTTCATTATTACCCGGAATCTGATCTTTAACCGGCATCGTAAAAATGTGAATGAAGATTTCTACAAAGTCACGGTTCTTGCTGCATTGGAAGAACCGTATGACGTGGAAGAAGAGATTGACACCCACAATCTCCAGGAGTACATAGACCGTCTGATCGACGAATTACCGCCGCGCCGCCGTGAAATTTTCAATTTGAGTCGTAAGGAACAAAAGAGTTACAAAGAAATAGCCCTCCTGTTGAATATTTCAGAAAAAACAGTCGAAAACCAAATCAGCGAAGCCCTCAAATACTTGAAGAAGAATATAACATTGCTACTTTTCTTTATCTGATTTAATGTATTCCATTTCCTATCCCTTATTGTCATTTATCTAAAAAAGTGATTGGTCCGAATCGAAACTACTACCGCATCTAATTCGATTTTCTACCCCTTCTAACTCAAATTACCCGCAAGTGTAATATTTTTTAACAAACTACCGGTTCTTATATTTTGCTAAAAACCAGTTTGTTATTCGAAATATCCGTTTCATGGGGGGATATTGTCACATTTTTTGGTTCTTCGTCACTTTCGGGGCAGCAAAATATGTTAACTGCCTTTATCTATGGACTATGCCAGCTTATTTGAGGGAATAAATATTCATTGTCATAAAATGGAGTTAAAAAAGATGTAGATGTGCATGAACGTTGCTAACTTTATAGCCAACCAAAGCATGAGTCAT